>NZ_JBEYFP010000015.1:0-40894 GCF_040634455.1 Kitasatospora sp. NPDC007106 | reverse complement strand
GCCAGCGCCTCCCGGCCAAAGGCCGGGAGGTGCCCCCACGCGCCCCTGAGTGACTGCCCCTTTGCGTTCGGGCGTCTGTCAGACCAGGCTGTCGCGCCAGGCGCGGTGGAGGTCGGCGAAGCGGCCGCGGCCGCCGATCAGGTCGGCCGGGCGGCCGTCCTCGACGATCCGGCCCTGGTCCATCACCAGCACCCGGTCGGCGATCTCGACGGTGGAGAGCCGGTGGGCGATGACCACCGCGGTGCGGCCCGCCAGGACCGTCCGCATGGCCTGCTGCACCGCCTGTTCGCCCGGCACGTCCAGCGAGCTGGTGGCCTCGTCGAGGATCAGCACCGCCGGGTCGGCGAGCAGCGCCCGGGCGAAGGCGACGAGCTGCCGCTGCCCGGCCGAGATCCGGCCGCCGCGCTTGCGGACGTCGGTGTCGAAGCCCTCCGGCAGCGCCGTGATGAACTCGTACGCGCCGATGTCCCGGGCGGCCCGTTCGACCTCCTCGCGGGTGGCGCCGGGACGGCCGATCGCGATGTTCTCGGCGACCGTGCCGGAGAACAGGAAGGACTCCTGGGTGACCATGACGACGTTGCGCCGCAGCTCGTCCCCGGAGAGCTCGCGCAGGTCGACGCCGTCGAGCGCGACCCGGCCGTCGGTCGGGTCGTAGAACCGGGCGAGCAGCTTGGCCAGCGTGGACTTGCCGGCGCCGGTGGCGCCGACGACCGCGGTGGTGCGCCCGGCGGGGAGCACCAGGTCGAAGCGGGGCAGCACCTCCTTGCCGGTGCGGTAGGCGAAGCGGACGCCGTCGAAGGAGACGGTGCGGCCCTTCACCGGGTGCTCCGGCAGCGGTGCGGGGACGGCCGGCTCGGCCACCGAGGGCTCGTGCGCCAGCAGGCCGGCGATCTTCTCCAGTGCGGCGGCCGCCGACTGGTAGCTGTTGAGGAACATCGCCAGCTGGTCGAGCGGCTCGTACAGCCGGCGCAGGTAGAGCACGAAGGCGGTGAGCACGCCGAGTTCGACCGAGCCGTCGGCGACCAGCAGGGCGCCGGCCACCACCACGCCGGTGATCCACACGTTGGCGATCGCCCGGGAGGTGGTGACGTAGCGGGCCATCTCCAGCAGGCCGTCCGCGGTGGTGGCGGCGTACTGGTGGTTGACCGTGCCGAAGGCCTCGTCGTTGGCCCGCTCGCGGCGGAAGGCCTGGACGGGGCGGATGCCGTTCATGGTCTCGGTGAACCGGACGATCACCGCGGCCACCGCCGTCCGGGAGCGCCGGTAGACCCGCTGCGAGCGCCGGCGGAACGACCGGACGCTGAGGTACATCGGCAGGAAGGACAGCAGCGACAGCAGGCCGAGCCGCCAGTCCATCACCATCAGGACCAGCGAGATCCAGAACACCGACAGGACGACCGAGAGCAGCTCCTGCAGGCCCTCGGCGAGCAGTTCGCGCAGGGCGTCGACGTCGCTGGTGGCGCGGGAGATGATCCGGCCGGAGGTGTAGCGCTCGTGGAAGTCCAGGCTGAGCCGCTGGGCGTGCCGGAAGATCCGGCCGCGCAGCTCCAGCAGGACGTCCTGGTTGATCCGGGCGCTGAAGCGGATGAAGGCGCGCTGCAGCACGGTGCTGAGCGCGGCGCAGCCCAGGTAGGCGGCGATCACCGCGATCAGCGGGCCGCTGTCGTGCTCCCGCAGGGCCGGGATGCCGCGGTCCATCGCGAAGGCCACCAGCAGCGGCCCGGCCTGCAGGGCGGCCTGCTGGACGAGGATCACCAGCATGGCGGCGGCGATCCGGCCGCGGTGCGGGCCGAGCAGTTCGCCGAGCAGCCGGCGGGCGGCGCCCTGCGGGACGGGGATGTCCTCGTCCTCGGCCGGCGCCGGGAGTTCCTCGGCCAGCTCCTCGGCGGCGTCGACCGCGGTGGTGCTCATCGGGTGCTGATCCCTTCCGGTACGGGGGCGGCCTCGCCCGTCATCAGCTCGCGGTAGACGGCGGAGCTCTGCAGCAGTTCGTGGTGGGTGCCCACGGCGGCGATCCGGCCCTCGTGCAGCACGGCCACCCGGTCGGCCAGCATGACCGTGCTCGGGCGGTGCGCGACGACCAGTGCGGTGGTGCCGTCGAGGACGCGCCGCAGCGCCTGCTCGACCAGCGCCTCGGTGTGCACGTCGAGGGCGGAGAGCGGGTCGTCCAGCACCAGGAAGCGCGGGTCGCCGACGACTGCGCGGGCCAGGGCGAGGCGCTGGCGCTGGCCGCCGGAGAGGCTGAGGCCCTGCTCGCCGACCTGGGTCGCGGTGCCGGCCGGCAGCCGGTCGACGAAGTGCGCCTGGGCGGTGTCGAGGGCGGCGGCCAGCTGCTCGGTGCCGGCCGCCGGTGCGCCCATCAGCACGTTCTCGGCGACCGAGGCGGAGAAGAGCGTCGGCTCCTCGAAGGCGACGGCGACCAGTTCGCGCAGCTCGGCGCGGGGGATCGTGCGGATGTCCCGGCCGTCCAGGGCGACGGTGCCGCCGGTGGCCTCGTACAGCCGGGGCAGCAGGGCGGTGAGCGTGGTCTTGCCGCTGCCGGTCGCGCCGACCAGGGCCATCGTCTCGCCGGGCCGGACGTGCAGGTCGATGCCGCACAGCAGGTCGGGGCTGTCCGCGGGGGCGTCGGGGTAGCGGAAGCGCACCCCGGACAGCCGGATGCCCCGCTCGGCGGCGGGGCCGGGCCCGGCCTGCTCGGTGTCGGAGGGCTCGGGTTCGTCCATCACCTCGTAGAAGCGGTCGGTGGCGGTGGCGGCCTCGTTCGCGTACGCGACCAGCCAGCCCAGCGACTCGACCGGCCAGCGCAGGGCCAGCGCGGTGGAGAGGAAGGCCACCAGGGTGCCCGCCGACATCTCGTCGTGGGCAACCAGGACGGCGCCGAGCGCCAGGGCCGCGCCGAGCGCGAGCTCCGGCAGGCCGACGATGACCGCCCAGAGGTTGGCCAGCATCCCGGCCTTGCCGAGTTCGGTCTCGCGCAGCGAGCGGGACTGCTCGGCGAAGCGCTCGGCCATGGTGCGGTGCCGGCCGAAGGCCTTGAGGATGCGGATGCCGAGCACCGACTCCTCGACCACCGTGGCGAGGTCGCCGTTCTGGTCCTGCGCACGGCGGGCGGCGCCGGAGTACCGCTGCTCGAAGTGGTGCGTCAGCCAGGTCAGCGGCCCCATCGGGATCAGCGCGATCAGCGCGAGCCGCCAGTCCAGGGCGAACATCAGGCCGGTGCCGACGAGGAAGACCGTGCAGTTGACGATCAGGAAGACCAGCGGGAAGGCCAGGAACAGCCGCATGGTGAACATGTCGGAGGTGGCCCGGCTGAGCAGCTGGCCGGAGGGCCACCGGTCGTGGAAGGAGACCGGCAGCCGCTGCAGCTTGGCGAACAGGTCGCCGCGCATGGCGGCCTCGACCCGGGCCAGCGGGCGGGCGACGACCACCCTGCGCACCCCGAACAGGCCCGCCTCGGCGAGGCCGAGCAGCAGGAGCAGGCCGGCGAGCGGCCAGAGCCCGGCCATGTCGTGGTCGGCGATCGGGCCGTCGACGATCCGCCGGAGCACCACCGGCACGGCGAGCACGCTCACCGAGGCGGTGAGCGCGGCGGCGACCGAGCCGGCGATCCGCCAGCGGGCGATGCGGGCGTACGGCCACAGGCGCAGCAGCGAGCGCACGGTGGACCGGCGGGGGCCGTCGGGGGCTTGGTTCGTGGACATCGCGCCTGAGGGTAGGCGCTGTCCGGTCATTTCTCATCCGGTTTTTCGCACCTGACGTCGGGTTCCGGCCGGACGGGCCGGTGGTCGCGCGCAGCGTGGGAGGTGCGCAGGGGGCGTGCGGCCATTCGAGTGCATCCGTGGCACCCGCGCGCCGTGCGCGCCTCGGCCGTCCGGGTGTCGCCGTGCGATGTGATCCGTGTGCGAAGAGTGGCCGCCGACCTGCCATGGCGGCCTCCCACGACGTTCGAGAGGTGTCCCATGACGGTCGAGACACAGCCCGCGGCGCAGCCGGCCGGCGCACAGGACCGGATCCAGCTCAGCAGCCTCAGCACGGCGGCGGCGCGCAACCTCGCCACCACCACCAAGTCGCAGCCGCAGATGCAGGAGATCAGCTCGCGGTGGCTGCTCAAGGCGCTGCCGTGGGTCCAGGTGTCCGGCGGCACCTACCGGGTCAACCGGCGGCTGAGCTACGCCGTCGGCGACGGCCGGCTGACCTTCGTGAAGACCGGCTCCCGGGTCCAGGTCGTCCCGGCGGAGCTCGGCGAGCTGCCGCTGCTGCGCGGCTTCGACGAGCCGCTGGCGCTCGGCGCGCTGGCCGGCCGCTTCGTCCAGCAGGAGTTCGAGCCGGGCCAGGTGATCGTCGAGCGCGGCCGCCCGGCCGACCACGTCTACCTGATCGCGCACGGCAAGGTGGAGCAGATCGGCGCCGGCAAGTACGGCGAGGAGACCGTCCTCGGCGTGCTCGCCGACGGCGCGTCCTTCGGCGGCCACGTGCTCGGAGGGCTCGACGGCGACTGGGAGTTCACCGCCAAGGCGGCGACCGCGGTCACCGTGCTGGCGCTGCCCCACCAGGCGTACCAGCTGGTCGCCGCCGAGTACCAGCAGCTGCGCGACCACGTCCTGGGCCTGTCCGGCAACGGGCACCGGCCGCAGAACGCCCACGGCGAGGCCGCGATCGAGATGTCCGCCGGCCACACCGGCGAGCACGAGCTGCCGGCGACCTTCGTCGACTACGAACTCGCCCCCCGCGAGTACGAGCTGAGCGTCGCCCAGACGGTGCTGCGGGTGCACACCCGGGTCGCCGACCTCTACAACAAGCCGATGAACCAGACCGAGCAGCAGCTGCGGCTGACCATCGAGGCGCTGCGCGAGCGCCAGGAGCACGAGCTGGTCAACAACCCCGAGTTCGGCCTGCTCGCCAACGCCGACTACGACCAGCGGATCCAGACCCACTCCGGCCCGCCCACCCCGGACGACCTGGACGAGCTGCTCAGCATGCGGCGGCAGACCACCCACCTGTTCGCCCACCCGCGGGCGATCGCCGCCTTCGGCCGGGAGTGCAACCGGCGCGGCCTGTACTTCGGCACCGTCGAGGTCGGCGGCCACCACCTGCCGGCCTGGCGCGGGGTGCCGATCCTGCCCTGCGGCAAGATCCCGGTCACCGAGGGGCACACCACCTCGATCGTCGCGATGCGCGTCGGCGAGGCGGAGCAGGGCGTGATCGGCCTCAACCAGACCGGCCTGCCCGACGAGTACGAGCCCGGCCTCAACGTCCGCTTCATGGGCATCGACGACAAGGCCGTCATCTCCTACCTGGTCAGCACCTACTACTCGGCCGCCGTGCTCGTCCCGGACGCGCTCGGACTGCTCGAGAACGTCGAGGTCAACCGCCCGCTCGGCTGAGCCGCGGTCAGTCCGGGGCGGGCACCCGCAGCAGCTGCAGCGAACGCCCGCCCAGCAGCACGCTGCCCGGCGCCGGGTGGTGCGGCCCCGGCCCGTCCGCCGGGGCCGCGGTGTCGACGACCGTCTCGTAGGAGTCCGCCCACGGCGCGCCGGGCAGCGCGAAGGGGACGGGCTCGGCGCCGGCGTTCACCAGCAGCAGGAAGCTGTCGTCGGCGAGCGGCCGGCCCCGCTGGTCGCGCTCGGACATCGCGCTGCCGGAGAGCAGCATGCCGAGCACCGCGGTCGGCGCGAACCAGTCCGCCTCGGTCATCTGCTCGCCGCGCGGGGTGAACCAGGCGAGGTCGCGCTGGCCGCCGGGCACCGTCTCCCGCCCGGAGAAGAACGCCCGCTGCCGCAGCACCGGGTGGGCGCGGCGCAGTCGGACCAGCCGGGAGACCAGGTCGGTGAGCGAGGACCACTCCGAGTCGTCCAGCAGCGACCAGTCCAGCCAGCCGGTCTCGTTGTCCTGGCAGTAGGCGTTGTTGTTGCCGTGCTGGGTGCGGCCGAGCTCGTCGCCGGCGGTGAGCATCGGCACGCCGCCGGAGAGCAGCAGGGTGGCGAGCAGGTTGGCCAGCTGGCGGCGGCGCAGGGTGCGCACCGCCGGGTCGTCGGTCTCGCCCTCGGCGCCGTGGTTCCAGGACCGGTTGTCGTCGGTGCCGTCGCGGTTCTGCTCCCCGTTGGCCTCGTTGTGCTTGCGGTTGTAGGAGACCAGGTCGCGCAGGGTGAAGCCGTCGTGCGCGGTGACGAAGTTGACCGAGGCGTAGGGGCGACGGCCGCCGCGCTGGTAGAGGTCGGAGGAGCCGGAGAGCCGGTAGCCGAGCTCCCGGACGTCTGGTCTGGCGCCGCGCCAGAAGTCGCGGACGGTGTCCCGGTACTTGTCGTTCCACTCGGCCCACAGCGGCGGGAAGCCGCCGACCTGGTAGCCGCCCGGGCCGACGTCCCACGGCTCGGCGATCAGCTTGACCCGGCTGAGCACCGGGTCCTGGGAGACCGCGGCGAGGAAGGGGTGGTGCATCTCCACGCCGTCGTGCCCACGGGCCAGCGCCGCGGCGAGGTCGAAGCGGAAGCCGTCGACGCCCATCTCGCCGACCCAGTACCGCAGCGAGTCGGTGATCAGCCGGACGACGTGCGGCTGCCGGGTGTCCAGGGTGTTGCCGCAGCCGGTGTAGTCGGCGTAGCCGCGGCGGCTGCGGTCGAGCCGGTAGTAGCCGCCGTTGTCGATGCCGCGCAGCGACAGTGCCGGGCCCATCACCCCGGCCTCGGCGGTGTGGTTGTAGACGACGTCGAGGATCACCTCGATGCCGGCCGCGTGCAGCGCCCGCACCATCCGCTTGAACTCGCCGACCTGGCCGCCGCGGCTGCCGGAGGCGGAGAAGCCGGCGTGCGGGGCGAAGTAGCCGAGCGTGTTGTAGCCCCAGTAGTTGGTCAGCCCGCGGGCCTGCAGGTGGTCCTCGCTGACGTGGTGGTGGACGGGCAGCAGCTCCACCGCGGTGACGCCGAGCCGGGTGAGGTGGGCGATCGCCGCCGGGTGGGCGAGGCCCGCGTAGGTGCCGCGCAGCTCCGGCGGCACCTCCGGGTGGCGCATGGTGAAGCCGCGCACGTGCACCTCGTACAGCACCGTCTCGGCCCACGGGGTCTTCGGCCGCTGGTCGTCGTACCAGTCGTCGTCGTCGTGGACGACCACCGCCCTCGGCACGTACGGCGCCGAGTCGCGGTTGTCGCGCACCGTGTCGGCGACGTCCGGCTCGGGCCAGCCGCGCACCGCGCTGCAGGTCGCGTCGTGGCTGGTGTAGTCGCCGTCGATCGCCCGGGCGTACGGGTCGAGCAGCAGCTTGGCCGGGTTCCAGCGGGCGCCCGTCCACGGGTCCCAGCGGCCGTGCACCCGGTAGCCGTAGCGGGTGCCGGGCAGCACGCCGGGCAGGTAGCCGTGCCAGGTCTGGAAGGTCTGCTCGGTCAGCCGGTGCCGGGTCTCGGTGCCGTCCTCGGCGAACAGGCACAGGTCGACGGCCTCGGCGCCGGCCGCCCAGAGCGCGAAGTTGGTGCCGCAGCCGCCGTCCGGGGCGGTGCGGAAGCGGGCGCCGAGCGGCTGCCAGCTGCCCGGCCACGGGTCTGCGGGCGGCGCCGGCTGCGCGTCGGCGGCGCGTTCGGGCGCGGCCGCGGGTGGGCGGCCGGTCTCCCGGCGCGTGCTCCGTGCCAGCTCCTGCCACGCCGTCATCGCCGCACCCTCCCTGCGCGGGGGTCCCGTACCCGCCCTCCAGTTGTTCCCTGATCCCGTGCAGGTGTCACGTGGCCGATCGTGTTGTGACGCTGGGTGAACGGGGCGGCGTCCGCCGGGTGGCGCGCCGGCTCGTGTCCGGCGCCCCGCGGCCTCGTTTGACCGGGTGCCGGGCGCCCTGGGCGCGACGGCGCGCGGCCGACCGGAAGCGCGGCGGGAAGCGGCGGACCTGGAGGGACGAACATGCTCGCGGTGGCACGGCGCTGGGCGGTGGCGGCGGCTGCGCTCCTCGCACTGCCGGCCGGCTGCACCGGCGGACCGGCCGGGGGCGGGGACGGCGGCCCGGCGGGCGGCCGTCCGCCGATCTCCCGCGCGGTGGTCACCGCGCTGCCGGCGGACGGCGCCCAGGAGGTCCACTCCGACGCCGAGGTGTCCGTCACCGTCGCCGAGGGCCGGCTGCTGTCGGTGCGGCTGGCCGACGACCGCGGGGTGGCGGTGCCCGGCCGCACCGCCCCGGACGGCTCCCGCTGGACCCCGGAGGAGCCGCTCGCCCCGGCCACCCCGTACACCGTCGACGCCCTCGCCCAGGACGCGGACGGGCTGCGCGCCGCCCACCACTCCGCCTTCGTGACGGCCGGTCCGGCGCACACCGTGGCCGCCCTCGTCACTCCGGAGGACGGGGCGCTGGTCGGGGTGGGGATGCCCGTCTCGCTGCGGTTCACCCGTCCGGTCGCGGACCGGCCGGCGGCGGAGCGGGCCGTCGAGGTGGCCGCCGACCCGCCGGTGCCGCTGGCCGCGCACTGGTTCGGCAACCGCCGCCTGGACGTCCGGCCGCAGTCCTACTGGGCGCCGGGCACCCGGGTGACCGTCACCCTGCGGCTGAAGGACGTGGAGCTGGCGCCCGGTGAGTTCGGCACCCAGGCCAAGGAGGTGGCGTTCACCGTCGGCCGGGCCCGGGTGTCCACCGTCGACCTGGCGGGCAGCACGCTGACGGTGCGCGAGGACGGGGTGCCGGTGCGCACCCTGAAGATCACCGCCGGCGGCCCGCAGCACCCCACCTACCGGGGCGTCATGGTGGTCTCGGAGAAGTTCGAGGAGACCCGGATGAACGCCCGGACGGTCGGCCTCGGCGACGAGTACGACATCAAGGACGTCCCGCACGCGATGCGGCTGACCGACTCCGGCACCTTCGTGCACGGCAACTACTGGGCCGAGGAGGAGGTGTTCGGCGCCGCCAACACCAGCCACGGCTGCATCGGGATCGCCGATCGGCAGGGCGGTGACGCCGACTCGCCGGCCGGCTGGTTCTTCGAGCACACCCTGGTCGGCGACGTGCTGGAGGTGCGCGGCGACACCGGCGCGGTCGTCCAGCCGTCCAACGGCCTGAACGGCTGGAACCTGCCCTGGGCGGCCTGGCTGCAGGGCAGCGCGCTGGGTTCCGCACCGCGCTGACCTGCACCCGGCGATTCACCGAACCGGCACCCCCCACCTGCGGAAGATTCACTCATCCGGGGCAGTTATCCTGGCGTGCCGCGCGGGCCGGGGGCTCTTCCCCGTCGGCGGCGCGCGGAAGAAGTCCGACCCCCGGTGAAACCGACCCGGGCGCGGATGCGTGTATCCAGCGTGGGTACCGGGAGGGGAGCAACCGAGTGAAGCCGGTTCAGGCGGCCGAGGCCGCGATAGTCAGAGGTGCGGCCGCGACGGGCCGCACCGGTCGTACCGCACGCACCGCGGCCGTCGCGCTGGCGATGGGCGGCGTGCTGCTGTTCACCGCCGCCTGCAACGACGGCGGTTCGGGCGGATCCGGCGGTTCGGCTGCCGCGGGCGCCTCCGGCGGTGCGAGCGGCGCGGCCGGCTCGTCCGGCGGCTCCACCACGCAGGCCGCCCCCAAGGCGTCCGCCGCGGTGCTCACCGTCAGCGCCAAGGACGGCGCCACCGACGTCCAGCCGGGCGGCTTCACCGTGACGGTCGCGAGCGGCAAGCTCACCTCCGTCGAGCTGAAGGACAAGAACGACAAGGCGGTCGCCGGCACCATCGCCGCCGACGGCCTCAGCTGGAAGCCGAGCGCGCCGCTCGCGGTCGGCATGGCCTACACCGTCAACGCGCAGGCCAAGGACGACGCCGGCCTGCCCGCCGCGATCTCCTCCGGCTTCACCACGCTGTCCCCGGCGAAGAAGGTCGCGACCAACGACAACATCGCCGACAACGGCACCTACGGCGTCGGCATGATCGTCTCGGTGGCGTTCAGCAAGCCGGTCAAGAACAAGGACGCCGTCCTCAAGGGCATCACCGTCGAGGCCAGCGACGGCACCGTCGTGAAGGGCCACTGGTTCGGCTCGCAGCGCCTGGACATCCGCCCGGCGGAGTACTGGAAGCCCGGCACCAAGGTGACGGTCAAGTACCGGCTGAAGAGCGTCGAGGTCTCCCCGGGCGTCTACGGCGACGTGGACCGCGACGAGCCGTTCACCATCGGCCGCTACCAGGTCAGCACCGTCGACGCCGCCAAGCACGTGATGACGGTGGCGAGCGGCGGCGGCGCCACCAAGAGCATCCCGATCACCGCGGGCAACGACCAGAACCCGTCCTGGAACGGCACGATGGTCATCTCCGGCAAGGAGAAGGTGACCCGGATGAACTCGGCCACCGTGGCCAACGTCAAGGGCGACGAGTACGACGTCCCGGACGTGCCGCACGCGATGCGTCTCACCACCACGGGCACCTACGTGCACGGCAACTACTGGGGCAACGCCTTCGGCAAGTCCAACGCCAGCCACGGCTGCATCGGCCTGAAGGACGTCAAGGGCGGCAGCGAGTCCTCCTCGGCCGGCACCTTCTTCAACAGCTCGCTGGTCGGCGACGTGGTGAAGATCGTCAACTCCAAGGGCCGCACGGTCTCCCCGGACAACGGCCTCAGCGGCTGGACGCTCCCCTGGAGCAACTGGTAGGCCGCACGCCTCCGGACACCCGGTGACCCCGCCGACGGCCCGGCCGCTCCCCGTGAGCGGCCGGGCCGTTGCGGGTTCGTGACCGGATCGTCGCGCTGCGGGCTGCAACTCCGGCCCCGCCCGGAGCGTGTATTCGGTGGGTGCCGCGACGGGGAGTGCGCGGCGGGGACGGAGGGGGACCGGCATGGGGTCCGTGCGCAGAGGTCTGACGGCGGGTCTGCTCGGGGGAGCACTGGTGCTGGCGGCGGCGGCCTGCGGGCCGTCCGGGTCGCCGGGGGGCGCGGCCTCCGCCGCGGGGACGACGGCCGCCCGGCCGCGGCCCACCGTCCCGGCGGCGGTGGTGACCGTCGAGCCGAAGAACGGCGCCACCGACGTCAAGCCGTCCGGGGCGCTGAAGGTCACCGCGACCGGCGGGAAGCTGACCTCCGTCAAGGTGACCGGCGAGGACGGCCGGGAGGTGCCCGGCACGCTCGCCGCGGACGGCCTCGGCTGGACGCCCGCCGCCGCACTCGCCGTCTCCGCGCGGTACCGGGTGACGGCGCGGGCCACCGACCCGAACGGGCTGGTGACCACCGCCGAGAGCGCCTTCAGCACGCTGACCCCGGCCCGGCGGACCGGCTCCTACAGCAACCTGGACGACGGGCAGACGTACGGCGTCGGCATGATCGTGTCGCTGCGCTTCCGCAAGGCGGTGCAGAACCGCGCCGAGGTGGAGCGCGCGGTGGTCTTCGAGACCTCCGACGGCACCGCGGTGAAGCCGCACTGGTTCGGCGACGACCGGGTGGACTTCCGCCCGGCGGAGTACTGGAAGCCCGGCACCAAGGTGACGGTGAAGTACCGGCTGAAGAGCGCCGAGCTCGCCCCCGGCGTCTACGGGGACAAGGACGGCGAGGAGCACTTCACCGTCGGCCGCTCCCGGGTGAGCACGGCGGACGTCGCCACCCACCGGATGGCCGTGGTGGAGAACGGGCAGACGGTGGACACCGTGAAGTTCACCGCCGGCAAGGCCGGGTTCGACAGCTTCAACGGCACCATGGTCATCGAGGAGATGGCCCGCAAGACGCGGATGTCCTCCAACGGCGTCAGCGGCATCCGGGCCGGCGACGAGTACGACCTCGACGACGTGCCGCACGCCATGCGGCTCACCGACACCGGCACCTACGTGCACGGCAACTCCTGGGCGATCGGCTCGATGGGCCGCTCCAACGCCAGCCACGGCTGCATCGGCATCGCCGACACCCGCTACGGCAGCGACGGCACCGACGCCGGCCGCTTCTACAACGCGTCAATGATCGGCGACGTCGTCACCGTGGTGAATTCCGACGGCCCGCGGGTGTCCGGCGAGAACGGCCTGAGCGGGTGGAACGTGCCCTGGACTGCCTGGTAGGCCCGTCCGGCGTGCCGCTGTCATATGTCCCCCGCCGTGATCGTTTGCTCATTGTCCGTACGCACCCGCATGCGTTCCGCAATGATGGGCGCCATGGCGGGATGGCGTGAGGCGGACCAGGCGTCGAATCGGGTGCTCGGCACGGCCGGTGACGACGCGTCGGCCGGCCGCGGCCTCGCGCTGGCGGCCCTGGAGCGGCTGACCGCGGACGAGCTGGAGCAGGCCGCCTTCGAGCTGCTGCGCGACCCGGCGGCCGAGGAGGAGGTGCGGCTGCCCTCCCGCCCCGAGTCGGCCGGGATCGCCCGCCGCCTGGTCGTCGCCGTGCTCGGCGCCTGGGAGCTGGTGCAGCAGCTGGACGTCGGCGAGTTACTGGTCGGCGAGCTGGTCGCCAACGCCGTGCGGCACGCCGGGGGGCGTACCGTCGGCCTGAAGATGGCACGCCGGCCGGGCTGGGTGCGGATCGAGGTCCGGGACTCCTCGCGGGCGCTGCCCTGCCTGATCGTGGCGGCCGAGCGCGGCGGGGCGGAGAACGGCCACGGGCTGGTGCTGGTCGACGCGGTGTCGGACCGCTGGGGCGCGGACCTGCTGCCGCGCGGCAAGTCCGTCTGGTGCGAGCTGAGGGTGCGCGAGCGCGCCGCCTGACGCGGCGGGCCCGGGTGCCCGGACATGAGCAGGGCCCCCGTTCCGCTCGGTGTGCGGTGTCGGGGGCCCGTGCGCGTCACCGCGCGGCCAAGGGGGTGCGCGCCGCGCGGTGGGAACGGCCGAACCGGGTCGGTGGAGGCCGTGGAATGCCTCCACTGTCGCATGCCAGGACTGGTCTGGACAAATCGATCCAAAGGTGCATACCCCTCGCAACCTTCGAAGACTTACCAAACCCGAATGAACGGCCCATGAATGCCTGCCGTCAGGCCGGGCTTCCGCCCGGCCCGGTCAGCACTCGATGACGTTCACGGCGAGGCCGCCGCGCGAGGTCTCCTTGTACTTGATCTTCATGTCGGCGCCGGTCTCCTTCATGGTCTTGATCGCCTTGTCGAGGGAGACGTGGTGCCGGCCGTCGCCGCGCAGCGCCATCCGCGCCGCCGTGACGGCCTTCACCGAGGCCATGCCGTTCCGCTCGATGCAGGGGATCTGCACCAGGCCGCCGACCGGGTCGCAGGTCAGGCCGAGGTTGTGCTCGATGCCGATCTCCGCGGCGTTCTCGACCTGCTCGGGGCTGCCGCCGAGCACCTCGGCGAGGCCGCCGGCCGCCATCGAGCAGGCCGAGCCGACCTCGCCCTGGCAGCCGACCTCGGCGCCGGAGATCGAGGCGTTCTCCTTGAAGAGCATGCCGATCGCGCCGGCCGCCAGCAGGAAGCGCACGATGCCCTCGTCGTCGGCGCCGGGCACGAAGTTCAGGTAGTAGTGCAGCACGGCCGGGACGATGCCCGCGGCACCGTTGGTCGGCGCGGTGACCACCCGGCGGCCGGAGGCGTTCTCCTCGTTCACCGCCATCGCGTAGAGGGTCACCCACTCCATCGCGTTGGCCGGGCCGATGCCCTCGGCGCGCAGCGCCCGGGCGGCCGAGGCGGCCCGGCGGCGGACCTTCAGCCCGCCCGGCAGGATGCCCTCGCGACCGAGCCCGGCCGCGACGCACTCCTGCATGACGTGCCAGATCTCCAGCAGCCCGGCCCGGATCTCGGCCTCGCTGCGCCAGGCCTTCTCGTTCTCCAGCATCAGGCCGGAGATCGACAGGCCGGTCTCGCGGGTGAGCCGCAGCAGCTCCTCGCCGGTGCGGAAGGGGTAGCGCAGCGCGGTGTCGTCCGGCTTGACCCGGTCGGCGCCTATCGCGTCCTCGTCGACGACGAAGCCGCCGCCGACCGAGTAGTAGGTCTTCTCCAGGACGGGCGCACCGGCCTCGTCGTACGCGGCCAGGGTCATGCCGTTGGCGTGGTACGGCAGCGAGCGGCGGCGGTGCAGCACCAGCTGGGTCGCCGGGTCGAAGGCGATCTCGTGCTGGACGTCCTTGTCCTGGGCGAGCAGCCGCAGCCGCTTGTCGCGCTGGATGCGCTCGACGTCGAGGTCGGCCTGGTCGACGTCGACGGTGCGCGGGGAGTTGCCCTCCAGGCCCAGCAGGACGGCCTTGGGGGTGCCGTGGCCGTGGCCGGTGGCGCCGAGCGAGCCGAAGAGCTCGGCCCGGACGGAGGCGGTGCTCTCCAGCAGCCCCTCCGAGTGCAGGCGGCGGGCGAACATCCGGGCCGCCCGCATCGGGCCCACGGTGTGGGAACTGGACGGCCCGATGCCGACGGAGAAGAGGTCGAAGACGCTGATGGCCACGGGGGGACGTCCTTGTCTGGTCTCGTGGAAGGACTTGCTGGGTGACACGGAAGGGGGCACCGCGCGCACTGTCCAGTGTGCGCGGTGCCCCGGAATTCCTGGTGTCCGGCCGGGGTGAGGCCGGTCACCGGGGGACGAACCGCCGAGACCGGCCGGCGATCGGGGGCGTCGCGCTCCGATCGCCGATCGGTCCTACCGCGGGGTGCGGATCACAGCTCGGGGTAGAGCGGGTACTTCGCGGCGAGCGCGGTCACCCGGGCCTTGAGCGCGGTGGCCTTGGCCTCGTCGAAGCCGGGCAGCAGGGTCTCGGCGATGACGTCGGCGACCTCGCGGAAGTCCTCCGCGCCGAAGCCGCGGGTGGCCAGCGCCGGGGTGCCGATGCGCAGGCCGGAGGTGACCATCGGCGGGCGGGGGTCGTTCGGCACCGCGTTGCGGTTCACGGTGATGCCGACCTCGTGCAGGCGGTCCTCGGCGTCCTGGCCGTTGAGCTCGCTGTTGCGCAGGTCGACCAGGACGAGGTGCACGTCGGTGCCGCCGGAGAGCACCGAGACGCCGGCGTCCACGGTGTCCTGGCGCAGCAGGCGCTCGGCCAGGATCTTCGCGCCCTCCAGGGTGCGGCGCTGGCGGTCCTTGAACTCCTCCGAGGCGGCGACCTTGAAGGCCACGGCCTTGGCGGCGATCACGTGCTCCAGCGGGCCGCCCTGCTGGCCGGGGAAGACCGCGGAGTTGATCTTCTTGGCCCACTGCTCCTTGCAGAGGATGACGCCGCCGCGCGGGCCGCCCAGCGTCTTGTGGGTGGTGGTGGTGACCACGTCCGCGTACGGCACGGGCGAGGGGTGCAGGCCCGCGGCGACCAGGCCGGCGAAGTGCGCCATGTCGACCATGAGCAGCGCGCCGACCTCGTCCGCGATGCGGCGGAACTCGGCGAAGTCCAGCTGGCGCGGGTAGGCGGACCAGCCGGCGATGATCAGCTTGGGCTGGTGCTCCTTGGCGAGGCGCTCGACCTCGGCCATGTCCACCTGGCCGGTCTTCTCGTCGACGTGGTACGCGGCCACGTTGTAGAGCTTGCCGGAGAAGTTGATCTTCATGCCGTGGGTGAGGTGGCCGCCGTGCGCCAGGCTCAGGCCCAGGATGGTGTCGCCCGGCTGGATCAGCGCGAACATCGCGGCGGCGTTCGCCTGCGCACCGGAGTGCGGCTGGACGTTGGCGTGCTCCGCCCCGAACAGCGCCTTCACCCGGTCGATGGCGATCTGCTCGGCGACGTCGACGTGCTCGCAGCCGCCGTAGTAGCGCTTGCCGGGGTAGCCCTCGGCGTACTTGTTGGTCAGGACCGAACCCTGGGCCTCCATGACCGCCACCGGGGCGAAGTTCTCGGAGGCGATCATTTCGAGGGTGGTCTGCTGGCGGTGCAGCTCGGCGTCGACCGCGGCCGCGATCTCCGGGTCGAGCGCGTGCAGGGACTGGTTCAGAACCGTCATGAGGTGGGGTCTCCCCGTGGAGCGAAGGGCTGGAGCGGGGCGGCCGCCGCACTGCGGCCGCCCCGTTGGGCGGGCGGTCAGCCGCCGATGAACGCGGTGTACGCCTCGGCGTCGAGCAGCTCGTCGGTCGCCTCGACGCGGACCTTGAACAGCCAGCCATCCTCGAACGGGGAGCTGTTCACCAGGGCGTTGTCGTCGAGGACGGCCTGGTTGACCTCCACGACCTCGCCGGTGACGGGCGAGAACAGGTCGCTGACCGACTTGGTGGACTCGAGCTCGCCACAGGTCTCACCGGCGGTGACGCTGTCACCGACCTCCGGGAGCTGGACGTAGACGATGTCGCCGAGGGCGTCGGCCGCGTGCGCGGTGATGCCGATCGTCGACACCCCGTCCACGGCGGCGGTCAGCCACTCGTGCTCCTTGGTGTACTGCAGGTGCGTGGGGTTGCTCATGGCGTCATTCTCCAGGATCGCAAGAGGGAGGGGCGTGGCCGTCCGCTGAGCGGACCGCCCCGGGCAGGACGGTTCAGGACGGTTCAGGGCGGTGCTGGGAGCGGCGGGGGCGCTCAGCGGGCGCGCTTGTAGAACGGCAGCGCCACGACCTCGACCGGCTCGGCCTTGCCGCGCACGTCGACCGCGACGGCGGTGCCGGGCGCGGCGTGCGCCGCGTCCACGTAGGCGATGGCGATCGGCTTGCCGAGGGTGGGGGAGGGCGCGCCCGAGGTGATCCGGCCGATCGGGTTGCCGTCGGCGTCGACCACCGCGTACTCGGCGCGCGGCACCCGCTTGCCCTCGGAGACCAGGCCGACCAGCTTGCGCGGCGGCGCGGACTCGGCCTCGACGGCCGCCTGCTCCAGGGCCTTGCGCCCGACGAAGGCGCCCTCGTTGGTGGTCTTGTCGAAGCGCACCACGCGGCCGAGGCCGGCGTCGAACGGGGTCAGGTCGGTGGACAGCTCGTGGCCGTACAGCGGCATGCCCGCCTCCAGGCGCAGCGTGTCGCGGCAGGACAGGCCGCACGGCACCAGGCCCTTGTCGGCACCGGCCGCGGTCAGCGCCGACCACAGGTGCTCGGCGTCGGCCGGGGCGCAGAAGACCTCGAAACCGTCCTCGCCGGTGTAGCCCGTACGGGCGAGCCAGACCTGCTTGCCGGCGACGGTCGCGGGCAGCAGCGCGTAGTACTTCAGGCCGGGCAGGTCGGCGTCGGTCAGCGAGGCGAGGATGTCGTTCGCCTCCGGGCCCTGGACGGCGATCAGCGCGTAGGCGTCGCGGTCGTCGCGGACGACGGCGTCGAAGCCCTCGGCGCGCTCGGTCAGCGCGTCCAGCACCACCTGGGCGTTGGAGGCGTTCGCGACCACCATGTACTCGTCCTCCGCGGTGCGGTAGACGATCAGGTCGTCGAGGATGCCGCCGTCCTCGCGGCAGATCATGGTGTAGCGGGCGCGCAGCACGCCCAGCGCCGAGATGAAGCCGACCAGCGCGTGGTCCAGCATCTCGCCGGCCTGCGGGCCGGAGACGGTGATCTCGCCCATGTGCGAGAGGTCGAACAGACCGGCCTTCGTGCGGACGGCGAGGTGCTCCTCGCGCTCGCTGCCGTAGCGCAGCGGCATGTCCCAGCCGGCGAAGTCGGTCATGGTGGCACCGAGCGAACGGTGCAGCGCGTCGAGCGCGGTGAGGCGGAGGGACATGACGGCAGGACTCCTTGGCTGCTCTGCGGGCACACGGGCGACCCTCCCGCCCGGAAACGGGCAGGACGGCGGATGGAGTCTCCCCGTCTGTCGTCAACAACCTGAGAGCTTCACCGCCACCTCAAGGATGGCGGCTTGCACCGTGGGTGGGCGCACGGCGCGGCCGTGTCCACTTTCCAGATGTGCCTCGCCCGTGCGGTATGGGTGCCTGAGAGATTCCGGGGAGGACTTGCTCCTTCGGCGCCGGCCTCGCCCCTGGGGGCGTTCCGGACTCTCCCGCGCGGGTTCGAGCGGCCAGTATGAACTTGGAGGGTCGAGCGCGCTCATCATGGCATGCCGCCGGGCCTGATGGGAGAGGGGGCGGCCCGCTAGGCTCTGTGCAGGGGACGAGCGAAGGGGCCGTACATGGGGTATCCGGCGGGCGAGGCACAGGCGTGGGCCGCACCCGGCACGGCGCCGGAGGGCGGCACCTGGCCGTCCAACGAACTGGAGCAGGTGCTCACCGCCGCGCTCGGCGACCCCGGCGCCACGCCCCGGGTGATCGAGGTGCTCGCCCGCAGCCAGGTGTGGATCCCGCTGCCGGCCGGCGCCGACCCGCAGGGCACCTCGCTGGACCTGCCGACCATCGAACTCGCCGGTACCCCCTACGTGCCGGTGTTCTCCTCGCAGGAGCAGTTCCTGCAGCACGCCCCGGGCATGGCGTTCGCGATCGCACCGGTGTGGGAGTTCGCCCGCGGGCTGCCGCTCGGCATCGGCATCGCCGTCAACCCGGAGGCGCCGGTGGGCATCCCGGTGCCGCCGGAGGGCGTCGGCGAGCTGCGCCGCGGACCGCAGGGCGGCCGCACCGCCGGCGAGGCCGTCGAGGGCGCCTCGGTGGCGCTGCGCGAGCCCGAGCCGCACCAGGAGCCGTACGCCTTCCTCGCCGCGGCCACCTCCGAACTGTCCCGGCTGCCCGGCGTGCTGACGGCCCGTCGGGCGCTCGCCCGGGTGGAGGCGGACGCCCCGCAGCTGTACGTCGGGATCCAGCTCGACCCGGCCGGTCCGGCCGATCCGGTGCAGGTCAACGAGGCGCTCGGCCGCGCGCTCGGAACCGCGCCGCCGCCGTGGGGCGTCCACCTGGTGCTGCTGGACATGGCCGACGACCCCGTCGTCGAGTGGCTGCTGACCTGCGTGGCGCCCTTCTACGTCCGGGCGTGACCGCCGGTCCGGCCGGCCCGGGCGCCTGCCGGCGGGACACCGGCGCCGCCCGGGGGTATCACGAGGGGGTATGCGGCATGACGCCTGTCGGCCGCGCGCAATAGGGTGCTGCCCGGCAGTGGGCACGAGCGGCGGAAGACGGAACAAGACGGGGCACGGCGACGTGAGCGAGCGGAGCGAGGCGGGCGCATGAGCGCGGCAGCGGCAGGCGGCGGGCCGGGCCCGTGGGGCCAGGCACCCGTGGCACCGCCCGGCGGTGACCCGGGCGCCATCGAGCGCGCCCTCGGCGCGGTCGTCCCGGAACGCTACGACGCGTACGAGAACCTGCTGCGGGCGCTCGCCCAGGGGCAGGTCTGGATGCTGCTCTGGCACGGCACGCCCGGCAGCCCGGACGCCCAGTACGGGAACATGGACATCGGCGGGCACGGCTACGCCCCCGCCGTCACCTCGGCCGAGCAGCTCGCCGCCAGCGGCTGGGCCCGCGCCCACGAGGTGATCTCCGGCCAGGAGATCGCCGCCGCGCTCTTCCGCACCCGCTGGGGCCTGTGGCTGAACCCGCACGCCCCGGGCGGCGGCGTCGGCGTCCCCTGGGCCGACCTGAGACGCGTCGCGATCGGCCTGGACCGGCTGCCGGCCGGTCCGCTGCGGATCTCCGAGCCGCGGCTGAACGCGCCGCAGTTCTACGGTCTGCTGGAGCAGCAGGCCGTGCAGACCCGTCCGCTGCGCTCGCTGCGCCAGGCGTGGGTGCAGCCCGCTCTGGGCGAGGCGTACCTGGCCGTCGGCCTGGACCTGTACGACAACTCTCCGCCGTCGGTGGAGGCCGCCCGCGCCCTGGTGCAGCGGGCCGCGCAGCTCGCCCCGGAGGGGCTGGCGGTGTCGACGGTCGCGATGGCGGACGAGTTCGACCCGGTCGCGATGTGGATGCGGGCGAACGCCCGCCCGTTCTTCGACCGCGACACCCAGTTCGGGCACCCGCAGGGCGCGGCCCCCTACCCGCCCTACGGTTACTCTCCGCAATCGGCGCCGGGTCCGCAGCCGTGGCCCCAGCAGCCGTGGCCGGGCTACCCCGGCCGCTGATCCTTCGCCTTTCCCTCCCCTTTACCCGCCCTTGTGGCGACCGTCCGCCAGTGGCGGGTCATGCCCAGGTGGTGGCGGTTTCCCGCCGTTGGCGGGCTTCCGTCAGTACCCGTCTTGACAGGCTTGTTTCAGCCGTGTGAAGAGGTGTATTCGCGGTCACAACGGGCTGCATGCCGACAGATCACAGTTAGGCATCCTTCGGTTGCCCCCTCTGGCGGAACCTCTCCCCGATGACAGAGAGTGCTGCCCACGGCCAGTGCGCGAGCCGATCCCCACAAAGGTGATCGCGCCCTGGCGACGCCGAACCGCGCGATGTGCATGCCGCGCACTCCGGCACCACGCAGGACCCGCAGTACCCCCGCAAACGCCGTGATCCGCCGCCCCGGCCCCGTGCCCGGACGGCAGGCTCCGGCACCCCGAAAACGAACTCTGCACCGCCGCACCGGCGTACGGAACCACCGCACCGCTCTGCACCGCACCTGTCGCGAACTCCGGACCGCACCGGGGTCCGGGCCCTGATCGGGCCCGGGTCGCCCCGCCGGACCGGGCCGTGGGCCGGCCACCGTCGGCGAGGGGAACGAACTGACTCATGACCACACCCACCGAGACCACCGGCTCTGCCCGGCCCGAGGCCGCAACTGCCGCCCCGGCCAAGCGCATCCAGGGCCGCTCTCCGGGCCGGATCGCCTGGGACCGGCTGAAGCGTGACAAGGTCGCCCTCGCGGGCGGCACCGTGGTGCTCCTGCTGATCCTCGCCGCGATCTTCGCGCCGGTGCTGACGGCGCTGTTCGGCCACCCGGTCGACGAGCCCCACCCGGACCAGATCAACCCGGACCTCGGCCTCCCCAGGGGCGCGTTCGGCGGCATGAGCGGCGACTTCCTGCTCGGCGTCGACCCGACGTTCGGCCGCGACGTCTTCAGCCGGATCCTCTACGGCGCCCAGATCTCGCTCACCGTGGCCTTCCTCGCGGCCGGCGTCTCCGTCCTGATCGGCGTCGTGCTCGGCGCCGCGGCCGGCTACTTCGGCGGCTGGGTCGACGCGGCGATCAGCCGGGTGATGGACGTGCTGCTGGCCTTCCCGCAGCTGCTGTTCTCCATCGCGCTCGTCTCGGTCATGCCGAACTCGCTGCTCGGCCTCGGCGGCACCGCCCTGCGCATGGGCATCCTGGTCCTGGTCATCGGCTTCTTCGGCTGGCCGTACATCGGCCGCATCGTCCGCGGCCAGGCACTGTCGCTGCGCGAGCGGGAGTTCGTGGACGCCGCCCGCAGCCTCGGCGCCGGCAGCATCCACATCCTCTTCCGCGAGCTGCTGCCGAACCTGGTCGCCCCGATCCTCGTCTACACGACGCTGATCATCCCCACCAACATCCTCAGCGAGGCGGCGCTCAGCTTCCTGGGTGCCGGCGTCAAGCCGCCGACGCCCTCCTGGGGACAGATGCTCTCCGAGGCGACCCGGATCTACCAGGCCGACCCGACCTACATGGTCGTCCCCGGTCTCGCGATCTTCGTCACGGTGCTCGCGTTCAACCTCTTCGGCGACGGCCTCCGGGACGCGCTCGACCCCAAGGGCAACTAGCCCTCCCTCTCCCCCCACATACCAGGCAGGTCCCTCTCAGCCTGCCCACCCCCGGCGGACCGTTCGTGCCCGCACATCACCAGGAGGACTCCGTACCCATGAAGCGCAACAGGACACTTGCCGCAGCTTCCCTCGTGGCTGCGCTCGCCCTGACCACCGCGGCCTGCGGCGGCACCAAGGGCGGTGGCACGAGCGACAGCGCGAGCAAGGGCTCGGCCGGCTTCAACGCCGCGGTTGACAAGGTGCTGAACCCCTCCGACAAGAAGGGCGGCACGCTCAACCTCTGGACGAGCACCGACGTCGACTCGCTCGACCCGGGCCGTGCCTACTACGCCTCGGTGTGGAACTTCGAGCGCTACTACGCCCGCACCCTCCTGGCCTACGACGCCAAGCCGGGCAAGGAAGGCCTCAAGCTCGTCCCGGACCTGGCGGCGAACCAGCCGGCCGTGTCCTCCGACGGCAAGACCTACACCTTCCACCTGAAGCAGGGTCTGAAGTTCGAGGACGGCTCGCCGATCACCTCGAAGGACATCAAGTACGGCATCGAGCGCATCTTCGCGCAGGACGTCGTCTCCGGCGGCCCGACCTACCTGATCCAGTCCCTGGACCAGGGCCAGAACTACAAGGGCCCCTACACCGACACCGACCCCAACAAGCTGGGTCTGAAGTCGGTCGAGACCCCGACCGACACCACCATCGTCTTCAAGCTGGCGAAGGCGGACTCGTCCTTCCCGTACCTGCTCGCGATGGGCTCCGCCGCCCCCGTCCCGCAGAAGCTGGACACCGGCGCGAAGTACGGCGACAAGCCGGTCTCCTCCGGCCCCTACAAGTTCGCCAAGGTCGAGCCGGGCAAGGGCTACGAGCTGGTCCGCAACGAGAACTGGGACCCGGCCTCCGACCCGTTCCGCAAGGCGCTGCCGGACACCGTCAAGCTGACCGTCACCTCGAACGCCGACGACATGGACGCCCGCCTGCTGGCCGGCTCCGTCGACATCGACTTCGGCCAGACCGGTCTCTCCCAGGCCGCCCAGGTCAAGGTCCTGCAGGACGAGAAGCTGAAGGCCAACACGGACGACCCGTACAACGGCTTCATCCGCTTCATCGCGCTGAACCAGAAGGTCGCCCCCTTCGACAACATCCACTGCCGCAAGGCCGTGCTGTACGCGGCCGACCCCACCGCGCTGCAGACCGCCCGCGGCGGTTCGGTCGCCGGTTCCACCTACGGCAACATGCTGCCCCCGAACATCCTCGGCTCGGACGAGTACGACCCGTTCGGCCTGACCGACGGCAAGGCGGACCTGGAGAAGGCCAAGGCCGAGCTCAAGGAGTGCGGCAAGGCCGACGGCTTCACCACCACGATCGCCGTCCGCGGCAACAAGGCCAAGGAGGTCAACTCGGCCGTCGCGCTGCAGACCGCCCTCAAGGCCATCAACGTGACGGTGAACGTCGACCAGTACGACGGCAAGCTGCTCGCCTCCGTCGCCGGTGCGCCGGACGTCGTCCACCAGAAGGGCTACGGCCTGATCGTCGCCGGCTGGGGTGCCGACTACCCGAACGGCGCCGGCTACATGCAGCCCCTGATGGACAGCCGCTTCATCACCAAGAACGGCAACAGCAACTACCCCGAGACCTCTGACCCGGCGATCGACAAGCTCTTCGACGACGCCGCCGCCCAGACGGACCCGGCCAAGGCTGCCGACCTCTACAAGCAGATCAACCACAAGGTCGTCGACACCGCGGTGTGGCTGCCCATCGTGGCCGACAAGGCGCTCAACTACCGCAACCCGCGCCTGACCAACGTCTTCATCACCGACGCGTTCGGCGAGGTCGACTTCCAGGCCCTGGGCGTCTCCGACGGCAAGTGACCTGCCCCGCCCGCAATCGTAGTTCGCACAGCTAGTCCGAAGGGCAGGTGAAGGCTCCGCCCGGGTCGGCCGGCGTCCCCACAGGGACGCGGCCGGCCCGGGGCGGGGCCGACCGCAGTGCTCGTATATCTCATCCGACGGCTCGTCAATGTCGTCGCCATGCTGCTGGTGGTCTCCGCGGTCACCTTCGGCATCTTCTTCATGGTGCCGAAACTGACCGGGACCGACCCCGCGCTGCTCTACGTCGGCAAGATCGCCGACAAGGTGGCCGTCGAGGGTATCCGACACAAGATGGGCCTCGACAAGTCCATCGTCGAGCAGTACTTCCTGTTCCTGAAGGGCCTGTTCGTCGGGCGCGACTACAGCACCGGCGTGGACATCACCCACTGCTCCGCGCCGTGCTTCGGTTACTCCTTCAAGACCGAGCAGGAGGTGTGGCCCGTCCTGCTGGACCGACTGGGCGTCACCGCCTCGCTCGCCGCCGGCGCGGCCACCCTGTGGCTCGTGTTCGGCACCGCGACCGGCGTCGTCTCCGCGCTGCGCCGCCGCACCCTGCTGGACCGCTTCACCATGACGACCGCCCTGGCCGGCGTCTCGCTGCCGATCTACTTCACCGGCATGCTCGCCAGCGCGATCTTCGTCTACCAGCTCGGCTGGTTCCCGCACGACTACGTGAACCTGGGCGACGACCCGGTCGCGTGGTTCCAGAACCTGGTGCTGCCGTGGGTCACCCTGGCGTTCCTCTACGCCGCGACCTACGCCCGCCTCACCCGCGCCACCCTGCTCGAGGTGCTCGGCGAGGACTACATCCGCACCGCCCGGGCCAAGGGCCTCGGCGAGCGGACGGTCATCGGCAAGCACGCCATGCGCTCCACCCTCACCCCGATCCTCACCGTCTTCGGCATGGACCTGGGCGCCCTGATCGGCGGCGCGGTGCTCACCGAGTCGACCTTCAACTTCCGTGGTCTGGGTTACGAGGCGGTCTCCGCGGTCAGCTCCAGCGACCTCCCGGTGATCATGGGTGTCACGCTCTTCGCCGGCTTCTTCATCATCATCGCCAACCTGCTGGTTGACGTGCTGTACGCCGTTGTCGATCCTCGGGTGAGGCTGGCATGAGCAAGACCCTGAACACCACCAAGCCCTCCGCCTTCCTCTCGGTGCGCGACCTGCGGGTGCACTTCCCCACCGAGGACGGACTGGTCAAGTCGGTCGACGGCCTCACCTTCGACCTGGAGAAGGGCAAGACGCTCGGCATCGTCGGCGAGTCCGGCTCCGGGAAGTCCGTCACCTCGCTGTCGATCATGGGCCTGCACCGCACCGGCACCAAGCGCGGCGCCCCGCGGATCACCGGCGAGGTCTGGCTGGACGGCGAGGAGCTCGTCGCCGCCGACCCCGAGCGGGTCCGCAAGCTCCGCGGCCAGAAGATGGCGATGATCTTCCAGGACCCGCTGACCGCGATGCACCCGTACTACACGGTCGGCGCGCAGATCGTCGAGGGCTACCGGGCCCACCACCCGGGCGCCACCAAGAAGCAGGCGCGCACCCGCGCGATCGAGATGCTCGACCGGGTCGGCATCCCGCAGCCGGACAAGCGGGTGGACGCCTACCCGCACGAGTTCTCCGGCGGCATGCGCCAGCGCGCCATGATCGCGATGGCCCTGGTCAACGACCCGTCGCTGCTGATCGCGGACGAGCCCACCACCGCCCTGGACGTCACCGTCCAGGCGCAGATCCTGGACCTCATCCGGGACCTGCAGAAGGAGTTCGGCTCGGCCGTCATCATCATCACGCACGACCTCGGCGTGGTGGCCGAACTGGCCGACGACATCCTGGTGATGTACGGCGGCAAGTCCGTGGAGCGCGGCCCGGCCGCGTCCCTCTTCGAGGCGCCCGAGCACCCCTACACCTGGGGCCTGCTCGGCTCGATGCCCCGGCTCGACCGGGAGCTCCAGGACCGGCTGATCCCGGTCAAGGGCACCCCGCCGAGCCTGATCAACGTGCCGTCCGGCTGCGCCTTCCACCCGCGCTGCCCGTACGCCGAGCTGACCGGCGGCCGGTCCACCTCCGAGGTGCCCGTGCTGGCCGAGGCCGCCCCCCGGCACCTCGCGGCCTGCCACCTGCCGATCGCCGAACGGCACCGGATCTTCGCCGACGAGATCGCGCCCCGGCTGTGACCCGGCCGCCAGCAACACACTCAGGAGACAACCGATGACGGATTCGAAGACGGCGGCGATCCCCGCACCCGCGCCCGCCTCCGACCGTCAGCCCCTGCTCAAGGTGACCGGGCTGACCAAGCACTTCCCGATCACCAAGGGGCTGCTGCGCCGCCAGGCCGGCGCCGTGCGCGCCGTGGACGGCCTCGACTTCGAGGTCCGGCCCGGCGAGACCCTCGGCGTGGTCGGCGAGTCCGGCTGCGGCAAGTCCACCATGGGCCGCCTGGTGACCCGTCTGGACGAGCCCACCGGCGGGAAGATCGAGTTCGAGGGCACGGACATCACGCACCTCGGCGTCTCGGCGATGCGCCCGCTCCGCCGGGACATCCAGATGATCTTCCAGGACCCGTACTCGTCGCTGAACCCGCGGCACACCGTCGGCACCATCGTCGGCGCGCCGTTCCGGCTGCAGAAGGTGGCCACCGAGGGCGGCGTCAAGAAGGCCGTGCAGGAGCTGTTGGAGCTCTGCGGCCTGAGCCCGGAGCACTACAACCGCTACCCGCACGAGTTCTCCGGCGGCCAGCGCCAGCGCATCGGCATCGCCCGCGCGCTGGCCCTCAAGCCGAAGATGATCGTGGCGGACGAGCCGGTCTCCGCGCTCGACGTGTCGATCCAGGCGCAGGTGGTCAACCTCCTCGACGACCTGCAGAACGAGCTGGGCCTGACCTACCTGATCATCGCCCACGACCTCTCGGTCGTCCGGCACGTGTCGGACCGCGTCGCGGTGATGTACCTCGGCAAGATCGTCGAGATCGCCGACCGCGACTCGCTCTACAGCGTGCCGATGCACCCGTACACCAACGCGCTGATGTCGGCGGTGCCGACGCCGGACCCGCGCCGCAAGGAGCGCCGCGAGCGCATCCTGCTCACCGGTGACGTGCCGTCGCCGCTCAACCCGCCGAGCGGCTGCCGCTTCCGCACCCGCTGCTGGAAGGCGCAGGACGTCTGCGCCACCCAGGAGCCGCCGCTCGTCGCCGCGCGGCCGGGCCACCAGGTGGCCTGCCACTTCCCGGAGAACGACGACCTGTCGGTCGGCACGCGCAAGCCGGGCATCCACGCCCAGCGCGGCCGCTGACCCGCAAAGTCTGTTCGAAGCAGTACCCACCCCGGCCCGGGTGCCTGAATCAGGCACCCGGGCCGAGGCGTTCCAGCGCGTCGATCACCGCGGCCCGGTGCGCCCGCCGCCGCTCCCGCTCCGCCGCGTCGGCCGGCCGCTCCCGGTGGAAGCGGAGCGCCACGCCGTGCGGTGCGGGCGAGACGGTCACCTGCAGCACGGTGTCGGCGGCGCGGCCGGGCGGACGCCGGGTCAGCCGCAGCCGCGAGCCCGGGTGGTGGCGGCGCACCTCGCCGGTGGTGCCGTCCGACGACTCGTACCGGCTGCCGGGGCCGCCCGGCGGGTGGACGCCCGCGCCCGGCCGGAGCGCGGTGCCCCCGGCCGAGGTGACGAGCAGCCAGAGCGCCCCGGGCGGTGCGGCAGGGTGCGCGGGACGCCGATCCGCCGGCCTGCGTCCCCGGTGAGCCCGGTGGGCGTCAGCCCTCTCCTCCCGACTGCCGGGCGCGCAGCGCCCGGACCTTCTGCCGGTTGCCGCAGCGCTCCATCGAGCACCAGCGCCGCCGGCCGGGCCGCGAGGTGTCGACGAAGTGCAGTTGGCAGTCGTGGGCGCCGCAGACGCGGATCCGGTCGGCGTACGGGCCGGTGAACAGCTCGACGGCGTCCCGGGCGACCGCGGAGAGCACCGCGCCCGCGGTGGTGGGCGCGGGTTCGGCGCGCCGTCCGTCGGGGCCGATCCGGGGGACGGGCGGGGGAGCGGCGGCGGCCCGGTTGACCGCCGCGTAGTCCGCGGGGGCGCCGGGGAGGCCCTCGGCCCTGGCTTCGGTGAGCCGCCAGAGCGCGTCGCGCAGCTCCCGGGCGGCGGCCACCCCGGCCTCGTCGACGGCGACCTCGCCGGTGTCCAGCCGGCAGGCGGCGATCCACTCGGCGAGGTCGGCAGGCCGGTGCAGCACCTCGTAGCGGGCGTGGGCGCCGGGCCCGCCGGTGGGCAGCAGCTCCAGGCAGAGCGCGCCGGGGTCGAAGCGGTGGGAGGTGCCGTCGGGGTGGTGCAGCACGAGTCCGGTTGCGGCGTCGTCCATGTAACCACTATAACCGGTAGCATGACTCTCGACTACAAGATCGTCGTGGACTGCGCGGACCCGCACCGCCAGGCCGCGTTCTGGGGCGAGGCCCTCGGCTACCTCGTCGAGGACAACAGCCCCGTCGTGGAGCGGCTGATCACCGGCGGCATGCTGCCCGCCGAGGCCTGGACGGTCGTCGACGGGCGCAAGGCCTTCAAGGCGATGGCCGCCGTCCGGCACCCCGAGGACCCCTTCGACCCGGCCACCGGCATCGGCCACGGCCGGCGCCTGCTCTTCCAGGCCGTCCCCGAGGCCAAGACCGTCAAGAACCGGCTCCACCTCGACCTGCACGCCGGGCCCGAGCGCCGTGAGGCCGAGGTGGACCGGCTGGTCGCCCTGGGGGCCACCGTGCTCGCCCGGATCGACGAGCCCGGCACCAGGCACGTCACCCTCGCCGACCCCGAGGGCAACGAGTTCTGCGTCCAGTGAGCGGCGCAGGGGCGGCGGACTTCGCCGCGTTCGAACGGCGCGGCTGGGCCGCCCGCAGCACCACCTACGGCGAGGGCTTCGGCGCGATGACCGCCGGGGCCCACCCGGCTCTGCTCGACGCCGTCGGCGCGGGCCCCGGCACCCGGCTGCTGGAGGTCGGCTGCGGCACCGGCCGGCTCGCCGCGCTCGCCCTGCGGCGCGGCGCCGACGTGACCGCCACCGACGCCGTCCCCGAGATGGTCGAGGCCGCCGCGGCCGCGCTGTCCGGCGCCCGGGTCGAACGGGCGGCCCTGCCCGGGCTCCCGTACCCGGACGGCCGGTTCGACGCGGCGGTCGGCGCCTTCGTGATCAACCACGTGCCCGACCCGCCCGCCGCCGCGGGCGACCTCCACCGGGTGCTCGCCCCCGGCGGCCGGCTCGCCCTCTCCTGCTGGGACACCCTCGCCGCCAACCGGGCGCAGGGCCTGGTCTTCGACGCCGTCCGCGCGGCCGGCGGCCCGCCGCCCGCCGGACTCCCCGGCGTCGCCCCCTTCACCCGGTACGCCTCGCCCGACGGCCTCGCCGCCCTGCTCGCCGGCGCCGGCTTCACCGAGGTGTCGGTCGACCGGGTCCGCTGGACGCACCGGGTCGACCCGGCCGACTGGTGGCGGCACGTCCTCGGCGGCACAGTGATCACCGCCGCCCTGGTCGAGGGCCGCCCGCCCGAGGAGATCGACGCGATCCGCACCGAGTACCTCCGGCTGGCCGCCCCGTACGCGGCCCGGGGCCTGCCGGTCGCCGCACTGGTCGCCACCGGAACCCGCGGCTGAGCGGCCCCGGGCGGCGCGGGTCCTTCGTCCGGACCAGTGCCGCCCGGCCTGCTGTTGCGGGCGCCCGGGAGGCTGCGTTCACTGACGGTGTTCGGATCCGATCGACGACGGCGCCTGCCCGGCGACCGGGGGAGGTGGGCCAGATGCTCTCCGCACGCAGCCTGTTCCAGGAGATCCACGACAACGACGACTCGTTCCGACTGTTCTGCAGCATCGCCGCCAAGGGCGAGGACCAGGGCGGCTGGGAGAACGGGCGGATCTCCAAGCTGGTCTCCGACCAGGTCCTCGCCCCCAAGATCGCCCGCCACGGCGCCGACGAGGACAAGCACGGCCGGATCTTCAACGCCCTGCTCCACAAGCGCGGCCTCGCACCGGTCGACGTCCCCGACGACACCGACTACACGATGATGCTGGAACGCCAGGGCATCGGCCTCGCCCACACCAGGCTCAAGCGCGACGAACCGCTCACCCGGCAGGACGTCATCACCTACCTCGCGCACAGCCGGGTCACCGAGCAGCGCGCCGCCGAGCAGATGCAGCTGCTGAAGAAGGTCTTCGGCGACCACCCGGTGGTCGGCCGCGCGGTACGCATGATCTCCAACGACGAGGACAACCACCTCGCCTTCTGCCACGAGGAACTGCTGCGCCTCGCCGCCGAGGGCCACGGCCGGGCGATCCTGACCACCCTTCAGCGGACCGCGCACGCCGAGATCCGCACCTACCGCGACGTCAGCCTCGCCGTCATGGCGCACATGGGGACGATCCTCCGCTGGCCGCGCGCCAAGTCGGCGGCGCTCGCGGCCGGCATCCACGGCGTCTACCTCTACGAACGCGCCCTCGGCTGGCGGCGGATGACCACCCTGGCGATGCCCGAGCGGCGCAACGCCCTCGGCGGCCCGGCCCCGCAGGAGTCCTTCGCCTGACCCGATCGGGCGAAGGACCGAACCGCCCGACGGCGGGGTGCTGCCTTCCGTGCCATACAGCCGGGGCCGCACCCCGCCGTCGACGCGCTCGCCGCCGACGTGGTCGTCGACCTCTCCGACGTGGCCCGCGAGACCGGACTCCTCGGCAGCCGGGCCGCCGACCTCGGCCGCTTCCGGCGGCGCTTCCTGAAACCCGTTCCGATCGGCGCCCCACCCGGCATCGCCGTCGTCCCCCGCCTGATGGAACTGCCCCCCGACTGGGTGATCTCCCGCAAGGAGGAGGAGAGCGCGCTGCTCGCCGCCGGGCCCTACCGCCGCCGCGGCGACGGACCCCGCCGCGACCTGCTCTCCCGCCGCTGGCGCTGCCCGGCCCCCGGCTGCCCGACCTTCGGCCCCGCCGCACCCGCCGCAGGACCGCTGCCCGACTGCCGCGGCCACCGCACCCCGCACTGCCCCACCCACCAGCAGCCGCTCGCCGACCTCGGCGAGGCCCACCACCCCCTCTCCCGAGCGGTCCACACCCTGCCGCCGCACTGAGGGGCGAGACCGCAGGGGTGCGTGGGGTCACCTCCCGGGCGAAGGCTGGGGGGAGAACTGCGCAGGCCGGGGAGGCTGTGCCTGCCAGCGGGGACGCGCCCCTGTTCCGGCTCGGACGTATCAGGGTCCTCCGCGCCCCCTACGGCAGGACCGGAGGGGGGAGGTGGATGCGGACGGGGATGTCGCGGGCGATGCGGAGGCGGTCTCCGTCGGTGAGGGGGGCGGCGTTCGCCGGGCGGGAGGCGGCGGCCGTTCAGCGTGGTGCGGTTGGTGGAGCCCAGGTCCTCCACCCAGGCCGGTCCGCCGGGCGGGAGTCCGGCCCTCAGGTGCCGTGCCGACATGACGGGCAGGTCCCGGAAGAGGTACGCGTACGGCGACTGCACCGGGTCCCGGCCGAGCACCGCCTGCTCGCCGGCGGCCGGTTCGACGGTGCCGGTCGGGAACCCCAGTCGCAGCACCGGCCCCGGCCGCAGCAGTGCGTACGGCGTCAGGCAGCCGCGGCAGACCAGCTGCCGCCCGTCCGGCCGGGCGGCTCCGCAGCCGCACCGGTCGACAGCGCCGTACGGCACACGCGCCCCCGGCCTTCGGCCCTGCAGCGGAGTCTGCCGGAACGGTGCCGCCCGGGGCGATCCCCCGACCGGGCGTACCTCGCGGCAGGGTGGTGCAAGATCGGACAATCCGACCGGGGAGGATGGGGCGGTGAGCTCGCAAATCTTCTCCCCGGGGCTGCAGCAGGCCCTGGACCTGGTCGGCATCTTCGTCTTCGCCCTGTCCGGCGGCCTGCTGGCTGTCCGCAAGAACATGGACATCTTCGGCATCTGCGTCCTCGCCGAGGCGACCGCCCTCGGCGGGGGCGTCATGCGCGACCTGGTCATCGGGGCCACGCCGGTGGCGGCCTTCTCCGACCTCGGCTACTTCTCCACCCCGCTCGCCGCCGGGCTCGTCGTCTTCTTCCTGCACCCGCAGGTCGAACGGATCAACACCGCCGTGCAGACCCTGGACGCCGCCGGACTCGGCCTGTTCTGCGTCGCCGGCACCATCAAGGCCCACGACTACGGCCTCGGCTTCGTCCCGTCCGTCGCCCTGGGCATGCTCACCGCGGCCGGCGGCGGCGTCGTCCGCGACCTGCTCGCCCTCGAACCGCCCGCCCTGCTGCGCTGGGACCGCGAGATCTACGCCGTGCCCGCCCTGGTCGGCTCCACCGTCGTCGCGGCGCTCATCGCCGGCAACCGGCTCACCCCGCTGAACGCCGGTGCGGCCGCGCTCAGCGCCTTCGCCATCCGGATGCTCGCGCTCAGGTACGGCTGGCGCGCACCGCGTGCTTGGCACCGCAACGATTCTCGCACCAGCGAGGAGTAGGCGAACCGCCGTACGCCAGCGAGATCGCCTCCGCCGTGCAGAGCAGCTCCGGCAGCAGCCGGCTCAGTTCGGCGCCTGGTGCGAGGCGGGGCGGGGCGGATATGGTGCACACCGCGATGGACCGGCCCTCGGCACCCACGATCGGCGCCGCCAGGCAGTCCACCGAGTCCCGGTAGCCGCCCTGGCCCGCCGCCCAGCCCTGCCGGCGCACCGCCGCCAGTTCCGCCCGCAGCCCGTCGGCCCGCAGTCCGTCGGTCGGGGGCGCGGCCGTCGCGGGCCCGCCGTCCGGGCCGTCCAGAAGGGCCGTCAGCTGCTCCTCCGGCAGATCGGCCAGCAGCACCTTGCCGGCCGCGCTCGCCGCCGCCGGGACACGGGTGCCGATCCGGCCGGCCGCCTCCGGGGCGCCGCTCGGCTCCGCCGGGTACCGGCCCTCGACCCGGTCCAGGTACAGCACCGAGCCGTCCTCCAGCACCGCCAGCTGCACCGTGTGCCCGTACCGTTCGCACAGCGAGGCCAGGTACGGCGCGGCGACCTGCCGGATGTCGATGCACTCCAGGGCCTGCTGCGCCAGCCCGAACAGCCGCCCGCCCAGCCGGTAGCGGTGGTCCGGCTGGCGGTGCACGAAGCCGTGCTCCTGCAGGGTCCGCAGCAGCCGCAGCGCCGTCGACTTGTGCACGCCGATCCGGGCGGCCGCCTGCTCGAGCGAGGCGGGACCCTCTCCGAGCGAGGCGAGGATCGTCAGGGCCCGGTCCACCGTCTGCGACATCCGTCCACCCCTCAACGCACGGCAGTGAGGCAGGAGGCTAACGGCGCGTTGCACGGGCTGCAATGGCCAAATCGTGACCCCGGCGGACCTCCCGCCCGGCGCACCCGGTGACGGCCCCTACACTGGGAGCCGCCATGCCATACCTCGATCATGCGGCCACCACGCCGATGCTGCCCGAGGCGGTCGCCGCCATGACCGCCCACCTCGGCGTCGTCGGCAACGCCTCCTCGCTGCACGCGGCCGGCCGCCGCGCCCGCCGGGTCGTCGAGGAGTCCCGGGAGTCGCTCGCCGAGTCCCTCGGCGCCCGACCCAGCGAGATCGTCCTCACCGCCGGCGGCACCGAGTCGGACAACCTCGCCGTCAAGGGCCTCTACTGGGCCCGCCGCGACGCCGACCCGGCCCGCCGCCGCATCCTGTGCAGCCCCGTCGAGCACCACGCCGTCCTCGACGCCGTCCACTGGCTCTCCGAGCACGAGGGCGCCCAGGTCGACTACCTGCCCGTCGACGCGTACGGGCGGGTCCACCCCGACGCGCTGCGCGAGGCCGTCCTCCGCAACCCCGCCGACGTTGCCCTGGTCACCGTCATGTGGGCCAACAACGAGGTCGGCACCCTCCAGCCCGTCGTCGAACTCGCCGCCGTCGCCCGCGAGTTCGACATCCCCATGCACGCGGACGCGGTGCAGGCGCTCGGCCAGGTCCCGGTCTCCTTCGCCGACTCCGGACTCACCGCACTCACCGTCACCGGCCACAAGATCGGCGGCCCGTACGGCATCGGCGCCCTGCTGCTCGCCCGCAACGCCACCCCCGTCCCGCTGCTGCACGGCGGCGGCCAGGAACGCGACGTCCGCTCCGGCACCCTCGACGTGCCCGCCTCCGCAGGCTTCGCCGCCGCGGCCGCACTCGCCGTCGAACGGCGCAGCGACTTCGCCACCACGGTCGGCGCCCTCCGCGACGGACTCGTCGCCGCCGTCACCGCCGCCGTCCCCGACGCCGTCCTCAACGGCGACCCCGACCCGGCCGGACGGCTCCCCGCCAACGCCCACTTCTCCTTCCCCGGCTGCGAGGGCGACGCCCTGCTCATGCTGCTCGACGCCCAGGGCGTCGAATGCTCGACCGGCTCCGCCTGCTCGGCCGGCGTGCCGCAGCCCAGCCACGTGCTGCTCGCCATGGGGGCGGACCCGCTGCTCGCCCGCGCCAGCCTCCGCTTCTCCCTCGGCCACACCTCCACCCCCGGGGACGTCGACGCCCTGACCGACGCCATCACCCCGGCCGTCGAACGCGCCCGCAACGCGGGCCTCGCCACCGCCCGCCGCTGACGCGTCCCTGATGTGCCGACCGGATTTCGTTTGGCCGGAGCACGTAGGCTTGGGGGCATCATGAGTGACTTCGCCGGTGCCCCGACCGCCCCCCGCCTCCGTGTGCTCGCCGCGATGTCCGGCGGTGTGGACTCCGCCGTCGCCGCGGCCCGTGCCGCCGAGGCCGGCCACGACGTGACCGGCGTGCATCTGGCGCTGTCGTCGAACCCGCAGTCGTTCCGGACGGGCGCCCGCGGCTGCTGCACCATCGAGGACTCCCGTGACGCCCGCCGGGCCGCCGACGTGATCGGCATCCCGTTCTACGTCTGGGACCTCGCCGAGCGCTTCCGCGAGGACGTCATCGACGACTTCGTCGCCGAGTACGCCGCGGGCCGCACCCCCAACCCCTGCCTGCGCTGCAACGAGAAGATCAAGTTCGCGGCGCTGCTCGACAAGGCGATCGCCCTCGGCTTCGACGCGGTGTGCACCGGCCACTACGCCCGGATCGTCGACCTCCCCGGTGGCGGCCGCGAGCTGCACCGCGCGGTGGACGGCGCGAAGGACCAGTCGTACGTCCTCGGCGTGCTGGACGCCGACCAGCTGGCGCACTCGCTGTTCCCGCTCGGCGACACCACCAAGGACGAGATCCGGCTGGAGGCCGAGCGCCGTGGGCTGGCCGTGGCGAAGAAGCCGGACAGCCACGACATCTGCTTCATCGCGGACGGCGACACCCAGGGCTTCCTGGCCCAGCACCTCGGCACCGCCACCGGCGACATCGTGGACACCGACGGCACCAAGCTGGGCGAGCACGAGGGCGCGTACGGCTTCACCATCGGCCAGCGCAAGGGTCTGCGGATCGGGCGTCCGGCCGCGGACGGCAAGCCCCGCTACGTGCTGGACATCTCGCCGGTGACCAACACCGTCACCGTCGGCCCGGCCGAGGGGCTGGACGTGCTGGGGCTGACCGCGGTCAAGCCGCGCTGGTGCGGCGAGCCCGCCGCGGGGGAGGGCCGGTACACGGCGCAGCTGCGCGCGCACGGCGAGGAGGTGCCCGTCACCGCCGAGCTGGACGGCGAGGTGCTGCGCGTCCGGCTGGACACCCCGGCCCGGGGCATCGCCCCCGGCCAAGCGGTGGTGCTGTACGACGGCACCCGGGTGGTGGGCTCGGCGACGATCGCCACCACCGAGCGCCGCACCGTCGCCGCCCGAGCGGCGTCGCCGTACGGCGCTGACCGGCCGCGTACCGAAACTGTTCGCCGGGCGGGATGCCGCCCGTGGTAGATCTGGGGTCCTGTGAACATCACCGTCTTCTGCTCCGCGTACTCGCTCGACGAGCGCTACACCGCACCGGCCGCCGAGTTCGCCCGGCTGCTCGGCGAGCGCGGCCACACCCTGGTCTGGGGCGGTTCGCACGCCGGCCTGATGGGCCTGCTGGCCGACGGCGTGAAGGAGGCCGGCGGCCGGCTCGTCGGCATCTCCGTGGAGCTGCTCGCGCACAAGGCCTACGAGGGCGCCGACGAGCTGGTCACCGCGCCCGACCTGGCCGACCGCAAGGCCCGGCTGCTGGAGCGCGCGGACGCCGTGGTCGTCCTGGTCGGCGGCCTCGGCACCCTGGACGAGGTCACCGAGGTGCTGGAGCTCAAGAAGCACGCCCTGCACGACAAGCCGGTGGTGTTCCTGGACACCGAGGGCTTCTACGCGGGCCTGCGCACCCAGCTGGAGCGGATGGAGACCGAGGGTTTCCTGCCGCGTCCGCTGGCCGAGCTCGTCGTGTTCGCCACCACCCCGGCCGAGGCCTTCGCGGCCCTCGACCGCCTCTGACGACAGGACCACCCCATGGGAACCCACCTGATCACCGGCGCCGGCTCCGGCATCGGCGCGGTCGTCGCCGAGAGACTGCTCGCCCGCGGCGAGGACGTCCTGCTGCTGGCCCGGGACGCCCGGCGCGCCGCCGAGCTGCGCGAGCGCTTCACCGGTGCCGCCACCCTGGTCGGCGACCTCGGCGACCCGGCGAAGCTGTCCTGGGCGTTCGGCCACCAGAGCCTGCCGGTCGAGCTGGACTCGCTGCTGCACATCGCCGGCGTGGTCGAACTCGGCCGGGTCGGCGACCTCCCGGTGAAGGCCTGGCAGGAACAGCTGAACGTCAACGCGGTCGCCCCCGCGGAGATCACCCGGCTGCTGCTGCCCTCGCTGCGGCTGGCCCGCGGCCACGTGGTCTTCGTCAACTCCGGTGCGGGGCTGCGCGCCGACGCCGACTGGTCCGCCTACGCGGCCAGCAAGTTCGCCGTCCGGGCGCTCGCCGACGCGCTGCGTGCCGAGGAGCACGGCAACGGCGTCCGGGTCACCACCGTGTACCCGGGCCGCACGGCCACCCCGATGCAGGAGAAGGTCCACCGCCAGGAGGGCCGCTCGTACGACCCGGCGCAGTGGATCGCCCCCGAGTCCGTGGCCACCGCGATCCTCACCGCGCTCGACCTCCCGCGCGACGCCGAACTCACCGAGATCACCGTCCGCCCCGGCAACTGACGAACAGCCTGACGGGCCCCGACAGGGCGATCCCTGTCGGGGCCCGTCCGTCTGCGAAATTCCTCCTGGCGCGCGTGACGCCGCTGTGGCATGATCCGTTCGCTCTCCATCCACACGCGCGTGCGAATGTCGAGAGCTCCGCTGACAGCGGCTCACTTCTGCCTGCCCAGGGGGCAACCATCTACAGGAATCGAATGGCGGCTGCCGTCGGCGCCGCCGTGCTCGGCGCGGTCGGCCTGCCCGCCGTCGCGTCCGGCGGTGCGGCGGCCGAGGGCACCACGCTCTACGTGAACAGCGCCCCGGACTCCAACTGCTCGGACACCGGGAGCGGCACGCAGGCCGTCCCGTTCTGCCAGGTCTCGGCCGCGGCCGCCGTCGTGGAGCCCGGCCAGACGGTCGAGATCGCGCCCGGCAACTACCACAACGTCGTCCTCACCCGCTCGGGCACGGCCGACGCGCCGATCACCTTCCGCCGCACGACGGGCAGCGCCAGGCTCAAGGCACCGAGCAGCCCCGGCCACGGGCTGGTCGTCCAGGGGGCCCAGCACCTCAGGATCGAGGGCCTGGTGGTGGAGGGGAACCAGCAGCAGGCCGTGCTGGTGGACGGCGCCTCGGACGTCACCCTTTTGCGGACCCAGACCTGGATGGGCGGCGTCAGGATCACCAACGGCTCCAGCAACGTGGTCTACGGTCGCGGCACTTTCGTCTTCAAGTCGGGGCCCACCGTCCTGGTGGACGGCGGTTCCACCGGAACGGTCGTGACCACCAACAGGATCCCCACGGGCGACCTCGAGGACAATGCCGGCGTGCAGGTGAACGACGCACCGAACACGGTCGTCGTCTCGAACACCATCGCCACGCGGTGTTCGCCCGGAATCGTGCTGAGCGGTGCCTCTGGCGGGGCGACCGTCGAGAACAACGTGGTCGACACGTCGGCCTCGTCCCAGGCGTGCGCCTCGCACACGCACGACACGGGGATCACCGTCGCCCCGACGGCCACCGCCGGCACCAAGGTCGACTACAACGTGGTCTCGCCGTTGAGCGGCGGCGCCGCCTACAACTGGGCCGGCACGCCCTACACGGACCGGAAGGTCTTCACCGACGAGACCGGTCAGGGCGCGCACGACTTCGTGGCCGACCCGAACCCGAAGGGCTCGCCGTCCCCGATCATCGACTCGGCGGACGAGAACGCGCCCGGCATGCTGACCACCGACGGCTCGGGCCACCCGATCCTCGACCACCCGGTGATCCCGAACACGGGCACCGGCAGCGGCTACCGCGACCGGGGTTGGAGCGAGTTCGCGGACTTCGGCAGCGTCTTCACCCCCGCCGGTCCGACCCGGCTGCTGGACACCCGGGAGAAGGTGGGCGTGCCGACCACCACCGCGGTGGCGCCCGGCGCCACGGTCGACCTCCAGGTGGCCGGCGTGGCCGGGATCCCGGCGAGCGGGGTGACCGCGGTGACGATGAACGTCACCGTGACCGACACCGCGCAGGCCGGCTTCCTGACCGTGTATCCGCACGGCGATGGCGTTCCCAACGTGTCGAACCTGAACTGGGTGGCGGGTCAGACGATCCCGAACCTGGTGACCGTCCCGGTCAAGGACGGCAAGGTCTCCTTCCGCAACTCCTCCGGCGGCACCGCGCACATCGTGGCCGACCTCGCCGGCTACTACGGTGCCAAGGGCAGTCTGTTCACGGCCGCCGGTCCGACCCGGCTGCTGGACACCCGGTCGAAGATCGGCGTGCCGACCACCACCGCGGTGGCCCCGGGCGGCGATGTGGACCTGCAGGTGGCCGGCGTGGCCGGGGTGCCGGCGAGCGGGGTGACGGCGGTGACGATGAACGTGACCGTGACCGACACGGCGCAGGCCGGCTTCCTGACGGTGTATCCGCACGGCGATGCCGTTCCCAACGCCTCGAACCTGAACTGGACGGCGGGCCGGACGATCCCGAACCTGGTGACCGTCCCGGTCAAGGACGGCAAGGTCTCCTTCCACAACTCCTCCGGCGGCACCGTGCACGTGGTCGCGGACCTCGCTGGCTACTACGGCGCCGAGGGCCTCGACATGTACCGGCCGGTGAGCCCGTGGCGGGCGATGGACACCCGCCGCGCGGCCCCGATCGCGGCCAAGGGCACCCTCGACCTGGCGGTCACCGCCCCCAACGCGACGGCCATGACCCTGAACGTCACGGTGACCGAGCCCGGCGGCCCCGGCTTCCTGACGGTGTATCCGCAGGGTGATGCCGTTCCCAACGCCTCCAACCTGAACTGGGTGGCGGGCCAGACCATCGCCAACCAGGTCGTCGTCCCGGTCAAGGACGGCAAGGTGTCGTTCTACAACGCCAGCGGCTACCCCGTGCACGTCGTGGTGGACGTCTTCGGCTACCAGTCGCGCTGACGGACCGCCCGGCGGGGCCTCCCCCGCCGGGCTCGTCCGCCTGCGAAATTCCTCCTGGCGCGTGCGACGCCGCTGTGGCATGATCCGTTCGCTCTCCATCCACATGTGTGTGCGAATGTCGAGGGCGCCGCGTGCATGCGGCTCACTTCTGTCTGCCCAGGGGGGCAACCATCCACAGGAATCGAATGGCGGCTGCCGTCGGCGCCGCCCTGCTCGGCGCGGTCGGCCTGCCCGTCGTCGCGTCGGGCGGTGCGGCGGCCGAGGGCGCCACGCTCTACGTGAACAACGCCCAGGGTGCGCACTGTTCGGACGCCGGGAGCGGCACGCAGGCCGTCCCGTTCTGCCAGGTCTCGGCCGCGGCCGCCGTCGTGGAGCCCGGCCAGACGGTCGAGATCGCGCCCGGCGACTACAACGGCAACGTCGTCCTCACCCGCTCGGGCACGGCCGAGGCACCGATCACCTTCCGCGGCCCGAAGTGGGATCCCAACACGACGGGCACCGCCGCGCTCCGGGCGCCGAGCAGCCCCGCCTACGGGCTGGTCGTGCAGGGGGCCCAGCACCTCAGGATCGAGAACCTGTCGGTCGAGGCGAACCAGAAGCAGGCCGTCCTGGTGGACGGTGCCTCGGACGTCACCTTCATGGGGATCCAGACCTGGTCCGGCAGTGCCAAGATCACCAATGGTTCCAGCAACGTGGTCTACGGCCGCGGCCGGTTCGCCTACAACCGGGGGCCCGCGGTCCTGGTGGACGGCGGTTCCACCGGCACGGTCGTGACCACCAACGAGATCGACGCCAACTACGCCGACGACATGACCGGCGTGCTGGTGAACGACGCGCCGAACACGGTCGTGGTGGCGAACAGCATCATGTCGCACTGCTTCCCGGGCGTCGTGCTGAACGGTGCCTCCGGCGGGGCGACCGTCGAGAACAACGTGGTCGACACGTCGAACTGGTACCAGGCGTGCGCCTCGCACACCCACGACACCGGGATCACCGTCGCCCAGACGGCCACCGCCGGCACCAAGGTCGACTACAACGTGGTCTCGCCGGTGAGCGGCGGCGCCGCCTACAACTGGGCCGGCACGGCCCACACGGGCCAGCAGGCGTTCACCGCCGCGACCGGCCAGGGCGCGCACGACTTCGTGTCCGACCCGAACCCGAAGGGCTCGCCGTCCCCGATCATCGACTCGGCGGACGAGAACGCGCCCGGCATGCTGACCACCGACGGCCTGGGATACCCGATCCTCGACGACCCGGTGGTCGCCAACACGGGCACCGGCAGCGGCTACCACGACCGCGGGTGGAACGAGTTCGCCGACTTCGGCAGCGTCTTCACCCCTGCCGGCCCGACCCGGCTGCTGGACACCCGGGAGAAGGTCGGCGTGCCGACCACCACCGCGGTGGCCCCGGGCGCCACGGTCGACCTCCAGGTGGCGGGCGTCGCCGGGATCCCGGCGAGCGGGGTGACGGCGGTGACCATGAACGTCACCGTCACCGACACCGCCAAGCCCGGCTTCCTGACCGTGTACCCGCACGGCGACGAGATGCCGAACGCCTCGAACATCAACTGGGTGGCGGGTCAGACGATCCCGAACCTGGTGACCGTTCCGGTCAAGGACGGCAAGGTCTCCTTCCGCAACTCCTCCGGCGGCACCGCGCACATCGTGGCAGACCTCGCCGGCTACTACGGCACCAAGGGCAGCGTCTTCACGGCCGCCGGTCCGACCCGGCTGCTGGACACCCGGTCGAAGATCGGCGTGCCGACCACCACCGCGGTCGCCGCCGGCGGCGACGTGGCACTCCAGGTGGCGGGCGTGGCCGGGGTGCCGGCGAGCGGGGTGACCGCGGTGACGATGAACGTCACCGTCACCGACACCGCCCAGGCCGGCTTCCTGACGGTCTATCCGCACGGTGACGCCGTTCCCAACGCCTCGAACCTGAACTGGACGGCGGGCCGGACGATCCCGAACCTGGTGACCGTCCCGGTCAAGGACGGCAAGGTCTCCTTCCACAACTCCTCCGGCGGCACCGTGCACGTGGTCGCGGACCTCGCCGGCTACTACGGAGCCAAGGGCCTCGACACCTACCGGCCGCTCGGCCCGTGGCGGGCGATGGACACCCGCCAGAACTGGGGCGGCGGCGAAGGGCCGGCCCGTCCCGCGGGCGCCGTCGCGGCCAAGGGCACCCTCGACCTGGCGGTCAACGTCCCCAACGCGACGGCCGTGACCCTGAACGTCACGGTGACCGAGCCTGGCGGCCCCGGCTTCCTGACGGTCTACCCGAACGGCACCGTCCGGCCGAAC
>NZ_JBEYFP010000014.1:0-41796 GCF_040634455.1 Kitasatospora sp. NPDC007106 | reverse complement strand
GGCCCGGCTGCGGCGCCCCGCCCGGGGCGCCGGCCGGCACGGGGGCGGGCCCCGCGTCCTGGCGGCCCTTCTGGCGCGGACGGAACCAGGCGCCGGTGGACTCCGACTCGCTGGTGCCGTCGGGGCGGCCCTGGCCGCCGGCGGGGCCACCGGCGGGGCCACCCTGGGGGCCGCCGTCCTGCCACTGCGGCGGCAGGTTCGCCGGGGCGTCGGCGGTGCCGGCGTCGACGAGGCCGAGGACGGGGGAGCCGGTGCCCTCGGAGCGCGGCCCGGGCGCACCCGCCCCGGCCGCGGGCTCCTCGTTCTTGACGGGGCTGCGCACCACGACCGGCGGGATCGGCCGGGAGCCGGGGATGTTGATCCGGATCCGGGTGGTCAGGGTGGTCTCGGTCTTCGGCACCTCGTCGGCCGCGGCCTCCGGGGCGCCGGGGCCCCCCTGGGTCGCGGTGCCGAAGGGGTCGTCGTTGCGGCCGTGCGCGAACGCGGCGGCGCCCGGCAGTCCGGTGCCGTACGGCGGGGTGCCGGAAGGGTAGGCGTCCGCCCCGTCCGCGGTGCGGCGGCCGGGGGTGGCCCCACGGGGCGACGGGTACGCGCTGTCAGATTCGCGGCTGCTCAATGCTGCTCTGCTCCGGGTTCGCGGCCGCGCCGACGGGCGGCGGCCGCGGGTTGTGGGACGTCCCTCCGCGTGCGGTGCGGCACCGCGCTGCGGACCGGACGGACCCTCCGACACCAGCTTCTTCACGTGTTGGCTGAGACGGCGCCGCCGCCACGCGACTGGGGCGAAGGTACCTTCCCGCCCTGCGTCCGAGGCATCCGGGGCTGTCGTTCCCCGGCCGATCGGACCGGAGGCACCCGCACCGGCACCACCATACTGGGAAGCGCCGGGAGCCGGTCCGGATCGGAAAGAAGCCGATATGTCCGATAATTCCGCTATCGGGCTATGCGTGGGGGTCCTTGACGGGCCGTTGCCGATCGTTGCCGGCCGCGCCGAAACCGAGGGGCGTCCGGGTCGGCAGCGTCGCACAGGCCACCCCGGCGACCGCGCCCGCGAACAGGTAGAGGTACGAGGTCAGACCGGCGGCCAGGACGAAATCGCCCTCCGGGCGGGGCGCCATCATCACCATCAGCACGGCGAACCAGCCGGCCAGCGGGATGCCCGCGCCGAGCTTCGTGCCCGTCAGCCGGAGCCCGCCGTAGAACACCCCGCCGGTCGCGCCCAGCGCCAGCAGCACGCCGAACGGGGGCCACAGGGCCTGCACGAACGCTCCGCACAACGAGACCGCGGCCCCCACGAGGAACAGCACCACGTAGGCCGCCACCCGGAAACCGCGCGGCGGCAGCGGCTCGGCCATGCGCTCCGAGCGGGTGCCCAGCACCACCTGCAGCGCCTTCACGGCGCCACCCCGGCGAAGAGGTCCGTCTCCGGCAGGACCCCGCCCGGCTCGCCGTGCACCAACTCGTAGTACTCGGTGGCCAGCAGCGGCTGCCCCAGGTCGTTGCTGAGCGCGAAGTACCGGCCGGCCACGGTGATCTGCGTCGCGTGCGCCCGCATCGCGGCCGCCTTCGCCCCGGCGTACGCCGTCCCGTCCAGCACCGTCGTCACCACCGCGTCGTCCACCACGCCGGGCACGTCGCCCGTGGCGGCGGTGCCGGGGAAGACCGCGGCGTCGGCCGTCTCCTTCAGCCCCTGCTCGATCACCGAGCGCGGCATCCGGTTGTAGTAGACCTTGGCGATCCGCCAGGCCGCGCCCAGCTCCGGGCGGTGCGCCGGGTCCGCGGCCAGCTCGTACGCCCGCAGCGCCACCCGGTGCGCCTGGACGTGGTCGGGGTGGCCGTAGCCGCCGTTCTCGTCGTAGGTGACCAGCACCTGCGGCCGGACCTCGCGGACCACCGCGACCAGGTGGTCGGCGGCCTCGTCCGGGTCGGCCTGCCAGAAGCAGTCCGGACGGTCGTTCTCGGCGACGCCCATCATCCCGGAGTCGCGGTAGCGGCCCGGGCCCCCGAGGAAGCGGAAGTCGGCGACGCCGACCGCGCGCATCGCCGCGGACAGCTCGCCGATCCGGTGCTCGCCCAGGGTGTCGTCCCGATCGGCCGTCAGGTGGGCCGACTCGGGCGGGATCACCTCACCGCCCTCGCCGAGGGTGCAGGTCACCAGCGTGACCAGGGCACCCTCGGCGGCGTACCGCGCCATGGTGGCTCCGTTGCCGATCGATTCGTCGTCGGGGTGCGCGTGCACCAGGAGCAGGCGGCGGGGCGGGCGGTCGGAGGCTGCGGTCATGGCCGTCAGCCTAGCGACCGCCGGTCCGTCAGAGCTTCAGGCCATTGATCATCCCTGCCACGTTGCTGGTGACCTCCTGGATCGACGGCGCGATCGAGGTGGAGGCGAGGTAGAAGCCGAGGAGCGCGCAGATGATCGCGTGCGCCAGTTTCAGGCCGGACCGGCGGACCAGGACCACCACGATGACCAGCATCAGCACGGCTGCGGAGACGGACAAAGCCATGAGGGCTCACACCCCTTCTCGGGTGCGCCGCCCGGGACGGGCGGCGGGTCGTGCGGGACGGGCTCTCGATCCGGAACCGGGAAGGAACGGGACGGTCCGGCTCCGTATCGCGATGAGCAACACATACCCGATCGGTGACCCCGGTATTACGTACCGTGAGGTGGGCAAGCGTGGCGCGGGGGTGCTCCGGACGGCCGAACGGCCGGTGGCACACGGCCCGTGGGCCCTCCGGGGGCCGTTGCCCGGGGCTGCTCCGAACGAGTGATCACCGGCGGGGGCAGGCCGTAGGGTCGGGTGCCATGACCACCGAGAACCCTGCGGACACCTTCCCCCGGCAGTACGCGCGGACCCTGCGCTACACCGTCGGCGCGCCCCGCTCCTTCGCCGTCGCACCCGACGGCGGCCGGGTCGTCTTCCTGCGCTCCGGCTCCGGCCGCGACCGCGCCAACAGCCTCTGGACCCTCGACCCCGCCACCGGCGAGGAGCGGGTCGCCGCCGACCCCGCCGCCCTGCTCGGCGGCGGCGAGGAACACCTCTCGGCCGCCGAGAGGGCCCGCCGCGAGCGCAGCCGCGAGGGCTCCGCCGGCATCGTCGGCTACGCCCTCGACGCCACCGGCTCGCTCGCCGCCTTCGCGCTCTCCGGCCGGCTCTTCGCCGCCGACCTCGCCACCGGCACCGCCCGCGAACTGCCCGCCGAGGGGCCGCTGCTGGACCCGCGGCCGGCCCCCGACGGCAGCCACGTCGCCTACGCCACCACCGCCGGCGCACTGCGCGTCACCCGCACCGACGGCGGCGGCGACCGCGCCCTCGCCGAGCCCGAGGCCGACGGAGTCACCTGGGGCCAGGCCGAGTTCGCCGCCCAGGAGGAGATGGACCGCGACCGCGGCTACTGGTGGTCGCCGGACAGCCGCCGGCTGCTCGTCGCCCGGGTCGACGACGCCCCCGTCCGGCGCTGGTGGATCGCCGACCCGGCCAACCCCTCCGCCGCCCCCGCCGAGGTCGCCTACCCGGCCGCCGGCACCCCCAACGCCGAGGTCGGGCTCTGGCTCGTCGACCTGGACGGCGGCGCCCGCACCGAGGTGGTCTGGGACCGTGCGGCCTTCCCCTACCTGGCCCGGGTGCACTGGTCGGCCGGCGGCGCCCCGCTGCTGCTCGTCCAGGCCCGCGACCAGCGCAGCCAGCAGATCCGCACCGTCGACACCGCCGACGGCAGCACCGCCCCGCTCGTCGAGGAGCAGGACGGCGCCTGGCTGGAGCTCTTCGGCGGCGTCCCCGCCTGGACCCCGGACGGCCGGCTGGTGCGGATCTCCGACGAGAGCGGCGCCCGCGCCCTGCTGATCGGCGAACGGACCGTCACCGACGCCGCGCTGCACGTCCGTTCCGTCCTCGCCGTGAGCGACGACGAGGTGCTCTTCACCGCCTCCGAGGGCGAGGCGGGCAGCGGCCGCCCGCCCGGCTGGACGGGCCTGTTCCGGGCCGGCGCGGACGGCGTCGCCCCGTTCGGGCCGGACGGCGACGGTGCCGCGGCCGCCGTCCACGCCGGCGGCACCACCGTGCTCTCCAGCGCCTCCCCGGACCGCCCCGGCACCCTCGTCCAGGTGCTGCGGGACGGCACCGCCGTGGCCACCGTCGCCTCGTACGCCGAGACGCCGCTGCTCACCGCCCGCCCCGCCTTCCGCTTCGCCGGCACCCGGCGGATCCCCGCCGCCGTCCTGCTGCCCACCGGCCACGACCCCGAGCGGGACGGCCCGCTGCCCGTCCTCATGGACCCGTACGGAGGACCGCACGGCCAGCGCGTCGTGCAGGCGCACAACCCGCACCTGACCTCGCAGTGGTTCGCCGACCAGGGCTTCGCCGTGGTGGTCGCCGACGGCCGCGGCACCCCCGGCCGCAGCCCCGCCTGGGAGAAGTCGATCCGGCACGACTTCGCCGGCATCACCCTCGACGACCAGGTGCACGCCCTGCACGCACTCGCCGAGGAGTTCCCGCTCGACCTCGGCCGGGTCGCGATCCGCGGCTGGTCCTACGGCGGCTACCTCTCCGCCCTCGCCGTGCTGCGCCGCCCGGACGTCTTCCACGCGGCCGTCGCCGGCGCCCCCGTCACCGACTGGCGGCTGTACGACACCCACTACACCGAGCGCTACCTCGGCCACCCCGAGCAGCACCCCGAGGTGTACGACGCCAACTCGCTGACCGCGGACGCGGCCAAGCTGGAACGGCCGCTGATGATCGTGCACGGGCTGGCCGACGACAACGTCGTCGCCGCCCACACCCTGCGGCTCTCCTCCGCGCTGCTCGCCGCCGGCCGCCCGCACACCGTGCTGCCGCTCTCCGGGGTCACCCACATGACCCCGCAGGAGCAGGTCGCGGAGAACCTGCTGCTGCTCCAGGTCGACTTCCTGAAGCGCTCGCTGGGGCTCTGACCCGCACCGGTGTCCTCGGCATGACATCCGTCATGCCGAGGACACGACGGCCCGCACTGCCGCCCGCCCCCCGCTCCGCGCGAGCCTGGTGGAGTCAGCGAAGCGGGCGTCGGAGGGACGGCGGGCAGATGGGTACGGGCACGGGGGAGGTCGCGGCCTTCCGGAACGTCAGCAAGCGCTACGGCCGCGTCACGGCGGTGGACGGGCTGGACCTCGTCCTGCGGCCGGGCGAGACGGTCGCGCTGCTCGGGCCGAACGGCGCGGGCAAGTCCAGCAGCCTCGACCTGCTGCTCGGCCTGCGCGAACCGGACACGGGCAGCGTCGAACTGTTCGGCGGCCCGCCGCGGGCCGCGATCGAGGCCGGCCGGGTCGGCGCCATGCTGCAGAGCGGCGGCCTGATGACCGAGGTCAAGGTCCGCGAACTGGTGACCCTCGCCTGCGGCATCCACCCCCGCGGGCACACCGTCGACGCGGTGCTCGCCGAGGCCGGCATCACCGAGATCGCCGACCGCCGGGTCGACAAGCTCTCCGGCGGCCAGGAGCAGCGCGTCCGCTTCGCCCTCGCGGTGGCCGGCGCCAACGACCTGATCGTCCTCGACGAGCCCACCACCGGCATGGACGTCTCCGTCCGGCAGGCCTTCTGGGCCGCCATGCGGGCCCAGGCCGCGGCCAGCCGCACCGTGCTCTTCGCCACCCACTACCTGGAGGAGGCGGACTCGGTCGCCGACCGGGTGCTGGTGCTGCACAAGGGGCGGCTGATCGCCGACGGCACCTCCGCCGAGATCAAGGCCCGGGCGGGCGCCCGCCGGGTCGGCTTCGAACTGCACCCCGGCGACGGCGAGGCCGACGAGGCCCTGCTGCGCGCCCTGCCCGGCGTCGCCGGCCTGGAGGTCGGCGGGCGGGCCGGCGGAGTGCGCACCGTGCGGATCCGCGCCACCGACGCGGACGCCTGCGTCGCCGCCCTCTACCGCGCCGGACTGTACCCGCGCGGCCTGGAGGTCACCGGCCTCGGCCTGGAGCAGGCCTTCCTGACCATCACCGAGCAGGCCGCCGCCGACGAGGCGGCCGCGGCCCCCGCGAAGGAGACCGTGCGATGACCACTCTGATCCGGCTGGAGATCCTGCGCACCCTGCGCAACAAGCGGTACCTGATGTTCACGGTGCTCTACCCGGCGCTGCTGTACGTCTTCTTCATCAGCGCCTACAGCGGCGGCGACGTGGCCGGCGGCGTCCCGGCGAAGTCGTACTTCATGGTCTCGATGGCCACCTTCGGCGCGGTCGGCGCGGTGCTCACCGGCTCGGCGCAGCGGATCTCGCTGGAGCGGCGCAGCGGCTGGGTGCGGCAGCTACGGCTGACCGCGCTGCCCGGGCGGGCGTACACGGTCGGCAAGATCGCCGCCTGTGCGGTGACCACGCTGCCGGCGATCCTGGTGGTCTTCGCGATCGGCGCGGTCGAGGGCGTGCAGCTGTCGGCGGGCCGCTGGCTGGGCCTCGCGGCGGTGCTGTGGCTCGGCAGCTTCGTCTTCGCCGCGCTGGGCGTGGCGCTCGGCTACGCGGCGGCGCCCGACGCGGTGCAGCCGATCGTGATGATCGTCTACATGCTGATGGCGCTGTTCGGCGGGACCTGGTTCCCGGTCGGCGACTCGCTGGTGGCCTTCGCCCGGTTCGACCCCGTCTACCTGTACAACCGGCTGGCCGCCTTCGTGCAGCCCGGCCAGGGACTGGACGGCGTCGCGGTGGCCGGCATGGCCGGATTCCTGGCGCTGTTCGTCGCGGCGGCGGCCTTCCTGTACCGCCGGGACACCCGGGCGGCATGATGGCCGGCATGGTCGACCAGGACAGGCACGCGGGCCCGGCGGAGCCCGGCACCTCCTTCCGGAACATCCCCGGCGCGAAGGTGGAGAGCCGCCGGCAACTGCTGGTGAAGCTCTGCTGGATGTCGCTGTGGGCGGTCTACCTGGCCTATCCGGTGAAGGACCTGGTGGACGGGCACCACGGCACCGCGGCGACGGTGTTCGGCTGGGCGGCGCTCGGCGTGTACCTCGCCTGCTACCTGTCGCTGGTGGCCTTCCGCTCGATCCGGCCGGGCACCTGGTCCGGGCACTACGCGCCGGTCGTGGTGATGGTCGCGCTGGCCCTCGTCACCCCCTTCGTGCTGGGGGAGGCCTGGCTGACCCTGTTCACCTACGCCTCGGTCTGCATCGCCGTGGTGGTGCCGAGCCGGTACAGCGTCGCCGGGGTCGGCGCGGCCACCGCGGCCGCCCTGCTGGTGGGCCTGCTGGTCGACGCCGACAAGGACACCCTGGTCGCGATCGTGGTGCCGTGCTTCCTCTCCGGCCTCGCCATGACCGGCCTGCAGCGGCTGATCTCCACCATGCAGGAGCTGCGCGAGGCCCGGGCCGCGGTGGCCCACCTCGCCGCGTCCGAGGAGCGGCTGCGGCTCGCCCGCGACCTGCACGACCTGCTCGGCCACTCGCTCTCGCTGATCACCATCAAGAGCGAGCTCGCCGGACGCTTCATGGACGCCGGCAAGCAGGAGCAGGCCCGCAGCCAGGTCGCCGACATCGAGAGCGTCGCCCGGCAGTCGCTGGTCGACGTCCGGGAGGCGGTCAGCGGCTTCCGCCGGCCCACCCTGCCGGTCGAGCTCGCCGCGGCCCGCACCGCGCTCACCACCGCCCGGATCACCCTGGAGGCCGCACCCGGCCTCACCGACGCCCGCCCCGGCCTGGACGGCGAGGAGGCCGGTGCGCTCGCCTGGGCGCTGCGCGAGGCGGTCACCAACATCGTCCGGCACGGCACCGACGCCACCGTCTGCACCGTCGCCATGGACGAGACCTGGGAGGACGACGGCCGGCGCTACGCCGTGCTGGAGGTCACCGACAACGGCCGCGGCCCCGGCAAGTCCGGCCCCGGCAACGGGCTGTCCGGCCTCGGCGAGCGCCTCGCCCTGGTCGACGGCCGGCTGGAGACCGGCCCCGGCCCGCACGGCCGGGGCTTCAGGCTGCGGGCGCACGTGCCGCTGAGGGCCGTCCCGGCGGCCGCGGCGACCGATAGTGTGCGCGAATGATTCGCGTGCTGCTGGCCGAGGACCAGGGGATGGTGCGGGAGGCCCTCGCCGCCCTGCTGGGACTCGAAGGGGACATCGACGTGGTCGCCCAGGTCGGGCGGGGGGACGAGGTCGTGGACGCGGCCGTCGCCCACGACGTGGAAGTGGCCGTGCTGGACATCGAGATGCCCGGGATGACCGGCATCGAGGCGGCGGGGGAGCTGCGCCGGCGCCGCCCCGGCACCAAGGTGGTGATCGCCACCACCTTCGGCAGGCCGGGCTACCTGCGCCGGGCGATGGAGTCCGGGGCGGACGCCTTCCTGGTCAAGGACGCCCCGGCGGCCGAACTGGCCGAGGCGATCCGCCGGGTGCTGCGCGGCGAGCGGGTGATCGACCCGACGCTGGCCGCCGCCGCGCTCGCCGAGGGCGCCAACCCGCTGACCGGGCGGGAGCTGGACGTGCTGGCCGCCGCCGCCGACGGCTCGGTCAACGCGGACATCGCCCGCCGGCTGCACCTCTCCGAGGGCACCGTCCGCAACTACCTGTCGATGGCGATCCAGAAGACCGGAGCCCGCAACCGGGCCGAGGCGGTGCGGGTCGCGAAGGAGAAGGGCTGGCTGTGAACGCCCGCCGGCCCGCCCGGCACACGCGGCGGGCGCACCGCGTCAGTTGAGCCGGTGCCGGGCCGCCCGGGCGTCCTGCCGGGCCTTCGCCGCGGCCTCCGGGTCGAAGGCGTCCAGGATCCGCGCGTACTCCTCCATTTCGAGCGCCCCGGCCAGGAAGTCGCCGGTGCGGACGAGGAGTTCGGCGCGCTCCAGGCGCAGCTGGGCGGGGTGCCGGGGGAGCAGCAGGGCGAGCTCGGTGGCCCACAGCTGGGTGCGGGCGTGCTCGGGGCGGTCCGCGGCCCAGGCCCGGATGTTGCCGAGCACCCGCAGCACGATGTCCAACGGCTGTGCGGGGGTGAGGAGTTCGGTGCCGAACTGGTGCCCGGCGGCGGTCACCAGCTGCGCCGCGTCCGACAGGTCGAGCAGCCGGCCGCCGTGGAAGGGGTCGGCGAGGACGTAGTCGTTGCCGCCGGACGGGCCGGCCACCGCGACGATGAAGTGGCCGGGCAGCGCGATGCCGTGCACGACCAGGCCGGCCCGGGCGGCCACGCCCATCCACACCAGCGAGAGCGTGATCGGCAGTCCGCGCCGGCGCCGCAGCACCTCGGGCAGCAGCGAGGACTCCACCCGCCGGTAGTCCGCCTTGCGGCCGTGGAAGCGCTCGCGGCCGCCGAGCACCGCGGCGAGCAGGGCCGCCGTCTCCTCGGGACCGGCCGGCCGCCGCTCGGCGACCGCCCGGCGGACGGCGGCCGCGTGCCGGTCCAGTGCGGCGCCGCAGGCCGTCAGCAGCTCGTCCAGGGTGGGCGGCGGCGCCGGGTCCCCGGGCGTGCCGAAGGTGTGCTCGGCGGCCGCGAGCAGGCACAGCAGCACGGGATCGGGGCGTTCGGCCCGGGCCTCGGCGCGGAAGCGGGATCTGCTCTGCTCGGTCACAGCAGCCTTCGTCGGTACTGAGGTGGCGGGGTGAACGCTACCGCTCGGGGAGCCGGGCGTAGTGGTAAGTGTGACTTGTGGTGAAGCCCAGCCCGTCGTAGAGCGCGATCGCGCCGGCGTTCTCGGCCTCCACCTGCAGGTACGCGCCGCTCGCCCCCTCCTCGGCGGCGCGGGCCGCGAGCACGGCCATCACCGCGGTGCCGAGCCCGGAGCGGCGGGCCGACGGGTCGACCTCGATCGCGGAGAAGCCGGCCCACGGGCCGTCGACGACGGCCCGGCCGATCGCCAGCGGGGCGCCGCCGTCCGGGTCGGGGACGGTCGCGAACCAGACCGAGGGGCCGCCGTGCAGCACCTCGGCGGCGGCCCGCTCCACCGCGGTGTCGGCGCTCACCCGGCGGTAGCGGGACATCCAGCGGGCGTCGGCCGTCCGGGAGAGCCGGACCCGGCCGTGCGACGCGGCGGCGGCCCGGGCGAGCGGGGCGAGCGGCGCGGTGCGGAACAGCGTCTCGGCCTGCCCGGCGCCGAGTCGGGCGAGTTCGGCGGCGAGGTCGCCGGGCGAGCCGGGTTCGAGCACCTCGACGTACGCCGGCAGCGAACGGGCCGCGTACCAGGCGCGGACCTCGTCCAGCGCCCGTGCGAGCGGGCGGCCGGGGTCGCCGAGGGCCTGGACGGAGTTGGCCCGCCGGGTGAATCCGGCGGAGGCGCGCAGCACCCAGGCGCCGAGCCGCTCCTGCTCGACCGCGGGCCAGCCGCGGGCGGCCGTCCGCTGCAGCTCGACGGGGTCGGCGGCCGGCTGCGGCGCCCGGCGGGCCGGGAAGGGCGGCACCGGCTTGCCCGCGACGAGCAGTTCCTCGGGGAAGACCACCGGCTCGCCGCTGCGGGGCACCACCGCGAGGCCGTTCTCGTCCCAGGATGCGAGCACCCCGATCACATCGCGGAACACCGGCCGTCCGTCGACCAGCTCCGCGATGCGCCGCACGGACACCCGTCGTCCCACGTCAGAGGGGTTCAGACGGACCTCCGGGCGGCCTGTCGCGGGGGCTCTGTCCGCCATCGAGGGCACCTCCTGTGCATTTGCGGTCTCCGACCCGCGATACTAGGGGCGGGCATCGACGACGCCGCGCTCACCCGCGCACGCAAGCAAACAGTTTGGGCCGCCGGCCCTGCCGAGGAGGAACGACAGCGTGACCTACGTCATCGCGCAGCCTTGTGTCGACGTCAAGGACAAGGCGTGCATCGAAGAGTGCCCGGTTGACTGCATCTACGAGGGCGAGCGCTCCCTCTACATCCACCCGGATGAGTGTGTCGACTGCGGCGCCTGCGAGCCGGTCTGCCCGGTCGAGGCGATCTTCTACGAGGACGACACTCCGGAGGAGTGGAAGGACTACTACAAGGCGAACGTCGAGTTCTTCGACGACCTCGGTTCGCCCGGTGGTGCCTCGAAGCTCGGCCTGATCGAGAAGGACCACCCGTTCATCGCGGCCCTGCCGCCGCAGAACGCCGACCACTGACGACACTGATCGGTGACAACTGAGTCGTGAGCACCCATCACACCGCGCGCGCGCCGTTCCCGGGCCACCCGGGGGCGGCGCGCCGCGTTTCCGAGCTGCTTCCGGTCTTCCCGTGGGACCGGCTGGAGCCGTACAAGCGGACCGCCCTCGCACACCCGGACGGGCTGTGCGACTTCTCCGTCGGCACCCCGGTCGACCCGGTGCCCGAGGTGATCCAGAAGGCGCTGGCCGCCAGCACGGACACCCCCGGCTATCCGACCGTCTGGGGCCCGCCGGAGCTGCGCGAGGCGATCGCCGGCTGGCTGAACCGCCGCTGCGGCGCCGAGATCGGCCCGGAGGCCGTCCTGCCGACCGTCGGCTCCAAGGAGCTGGTGGCCTGGCTGCCCGGCCAGCTCGGCCTCGGCCCGGGCGACCAGGTGGCGTACCCGCGGCTGGCCTATCCGACGTACGAGGTGGGTGCCCGGCTGTGCGGCGCCGAGCCGGTGGCGTACGAGGACGTCGACGAGCTCGACGGCTCCCGGGTGCGGCTGCTCTGGCTGAACTCGCCGTCCAACCCGACCGGCCGGGTGCTCGCCGCGGACGAGCTGCGCCGCGCGGTCGCCTGGGCCCGCGAGCACGGCGCGCTGCTGGTCAGCGACGAGTGCTACCTGGAGCTCGGCTGGGAGGCCGAGCCGGTGTCGGTGCTGCACCCCGAGGTGTGCGGCGGCTCCCACGAGGGCCTGCTGGCCGTCCACTCGCTCTCCAAGCGGTCCAACCTGGCCGGCTACCGGGCCTCCTTCGTGGCCGGCGACGAGGTCGTCGTCCGGGAGCTGCTGGAGGTCCGCAAGCACGGCGGCATGATCGTGCCCGCCCCGGTGCAGGCGGCGACCGCCGCGGCGCTCGCGGACGACGCGCACGTGGCCGAGCAGCGGGCCCGCTACGCGGCCCGCCGCACGGCGCTGCGCGGCGCCCTGGAGGCGCACGGCTTCACCATCGAGCACTCGGAGGCCAGCCTCTACCTGTGGGCGACCCGGGGCCGGCCGTGCTGGGAGACGGTGGCGGAGCTCGCCGAGCTGGGCATCCTGGTGGCGCCCGGCGACTTCTACGGGCCGGCCGGCGACCGGCACGTGCGGGTGGCGTTCACCGCCACCGACGAGCGGGTCCGCGCGGCCGTGGCCCGGCTCGGCGGCTGACGCCGGCGACCGACGGACGAAGGGCCGGCCCCCGCTCGGGGGCCGGCCCTTCGTCGTGCGGCGGGTGGCGCGGTCAGCCGCCGATGCCGCCGACACCGCCGAGCAGGCCCCCGAGCGGGGTGCCGCCGAGCACGCCGCCCAGCAGGTCGGTCGGGTTGGAGCCGAGCGAGGGCACGCCGCCCAGGCGGTTCGCCGCGGCCGGCGAGCCGGTCAGGGTGCCGAGGGTGTCCGCGCCGGGCAGCGCCTGCGGGATGCCGCCGGTGGGCAGTGCGCTGGTCAGGGTGCCGGTGGGCAGGCCGCTGGTGGGCAGCGCGCCGGTGACGGTGCCGAGCGGGCCGCCGGCGCGGGCGCTGCGGGTGCCGGGCACCGCGGGCAGCACCTTCTCGGCGACCGCCGGGCCCGCCCGGTCGACCAGCGCGGGGGCGACCCGGCCGGCCACGGTGGTGAGCGCGCCGGTGGCGGCGGTGGTCTTGCCGGCGGTGTTGGTCACCGGGCCGAGGGCCGTGTCGGCGTCCGGCAGCGCGGAGGCGACGGTGTGGCCGGCGGCGTCGCCCGCGGCCGGGACACCGGTGGCGACCGTGGCGGCGCCGGTGGCGCCCGCGGACTGGCCGAGCTCGTGGGCGGCGCCCTGCACGGTGCCGGAGGGGGAGTCGAGCTGGGTGAGGCCGGATCCCAGGTCGGTCCCCTGCGGCACCAGGTCGGCGGCCGAGGCGGAGCCGGCCGCGATCAGGGGCGTCGCGCCGGCCGCGACGAGCAGTGCGGCCTGGGCGATCCGGCGCGTGAGGGGGTGAGACATGGTGCTCCTAAGACGAGAGGACATGGCCGTCCGTCGGGCGGACGACGTGAATACCGCTCGGGAGCCGGGAAGGTTTCGCCCGCCGAAGGTAAAGGGCAGGCAAAGATCGGACGATCGTCTTTGCGCCGCACCCGGCACCCGGTCCCCCGCGGGGGTGAGTGAAGAACCGTCACTTCCCTTGTCGCGGCGGGTGCCGGCACTACTCCGGCCGGCCCCGCGCGGCGGCCCGCGGCCGAGCGCCCGGCGGTCCACCGCCGTTGACCGCTGTCACCCGCCGGGTCGACACCCGTTCACGGGTTCGTCAACGCACCGTCACCGCGGTCACGGCGCCCCGAGGGTGACCAGCACCCGGTCCGCCCGGTCCTCCGCGCCCTTCGCCTGCCAGCCGTCCGTGGGCCGGTCGAAGCGCCACACCCGCCCGTCGTAGGAGACCGCGCCGATGCCGAGCTCCTGCGCGTGCGCCACCGCCCACTGGGCCACCGCCCAGCCCGACTGCTTCTGGCCCTCCGCACCGGAGTCGGTCGAGGCCGAGGCCTGCGGGCTCAGCGCCAGCACCGCCCGCGCGTCCTTGGGCGCCTTCGGCGCGTCCGACACCGCCACCATCCGCCCGAACTCGCGGCGGACCTTCTCGCCGACGTCCGCCGGGCGCGGCCCGCCCGACGGCGAGGCCGCGGCCGAGGGCGAACCGGAGGCGGAGGCGACCGCGGCGACCGGCTCGGCCAGGTCGTGCACCACGCAGTCGAGCGCGGCCGGCTCGCGGCCGGTCAGCGCCGAGGTCACCAGCATCGCGTTGGACTCGTGCTTGGCGTACGCCTGCGGGAAGCCGCTCTTCTGCACCTGCTGCGCGGCGTCGGTCAGCGGCATCCGGGCGTACCCGGGTACCTTCACCAGGCCGTCCAGGAACTTGTTGGTGGCGTACACCGGGTCCTTGATCTGCTCCGCGGTGCCCCAGCCCTGGGACGGGCGCTGCTGGAACAGGCCGATCGAGTCGCGGTCGCCGCCGGTGAGGTTGTGGATCTTGGACTCCTGCATCGCGGTGGCCAGCGCGATCGTCACCGCCCGCTCCGGCAGGCCGCGGGACATCGCCACCGCGGCGATCGTCGAGGCGTTGGCGGCCTGCGCCAGGTCCAGCGTCCCGGTGCCCGCCGCCGTGGTGATCCGACAGCCCTCCGGCGGCACGATCAGCCGGTCCCGGTTGAGGTACAGCACCAGGCCCGCGACCAGCGCCACCGCCACCAGGCCGATCAGCACCCGGCGCAGCAGCCGCGGCCGGCGGCGCCGTCCCGACGCCGTGGAACCGTCCGCCCCGCCCTCCGCCATTCCGGCCACCAGTGCCCCTCTCGCTCGCTGTGCGCACACCGTACCCACTCCGACGGCCCGCCGGCCCCGGGCGGTTGCGCCACCCGTCGTGGCGGGCCGCGGCACCGATACGCTAAACCACCATGAGCAGCCCGAACACGCCCCTCGACCTGTCCCTCGACGGCGGTGCGCTGACCGCGCAGCTGGTCGACTTCCCGTCCGTCAGCGGCGACGAGCAGGCGCTGGCCGACGCCGTCGAGAACGCGCTGCGGGCGCTGCCCCACCTCACGGTCGACCGCCACGGCAACAACGTCGTCGCCCGGACGAACCTCGGCCGCGCCGAGCGGGTGCTGCTCGCCGGCCACCTGGACACCGTGCCGATCGCCGACAACCTGCCCTCCCGCGTCGAGGGCGACCTGCTGTACGGCTGCGGCACCTCCGACATGAAGTCCGGCGTCGCCGTGCAGCTGCGGCTCGCCGCCACCCTCACCGAGCCGAACCACGACCTCACCTTCGTCTTCTACGACTGCGAGGAGGTCGAGGCCACCCGCAACGGCCTCGGCCACCTCGCCAAGGAGCACCCCGACTGGCTGGCCGCCGACTTCGCGGTGCTCATGGAGCCCAGCGGCGCCGTCGTCGAGGGCGGCTGCCAGGGCACCCTGCGCGCCGAGATCGTGCTCACCGGCACCCGCGCCCACTCGGCCCGCAGCTGGCTCGGCGACAACGCCATCCACAAGGCCGTCGAGGTGCTGCGCAGGCTCGCCGAGTACGAGCCGCGGCGGGTGCTGATCGACGGCCTGGAGTACCGCGAGGGCCTCAACGCCACCCGGATCGACGGCGGCGTCGCGGGCAACGTCATCCCCGACGAGTGCACCGTGCAGGTCAACTTCCGCTACGCGCCCGACCGCAGCGAGCAGCAGGCGGCCGACCACGTCCGCGAGGTCTTCGCGGGTTACGGGCTCCGCGTCACCGACACCGCCCCCGGCGCGCTACCCGGCCTCGACCGCCCCGCCGCGCGGGCCTTCCTGGACGCGGTCGGCGGCGAGGCCCGGGCCAAGTTCGGCTGGACGGACGTCGCCCGGTTCAGCGCCCTCGGCGTGCCCGCCGTCAACTACGGGCCGGGCGACCCGAACCTCGCCCACAAGCGCGACGAGCACTGCTCGCTGAGCGCGATCGCCGAGGTCGAACGGCGCCTCGCGGCCTGGCTGACCGGCGCCTGACGTCCACCCTGCCGCCACCCGCCGTTCGCCGTATTCGGTGGACGGCGGGCGTAGGGTTTCGTCATGACAGGCACTGGAGACGTAAAGCACTACGGGCACGGTCCCGAAGAAGTCGACGCGCCCGCGCCCAAGAAGCCCTGGCCCGAGAAGCAGAAGGGCCCGGTGCTGCTCCGCCGCGACCAGGTCGGCACCAGCACCACGGACCAGCGTCTGCTGGACACCACCGGCCCGACCGACTGGCTGCACACCGACCCCTGGCGGGTGCTGCGGATCACCTCGGAGTTCGTCGAGGGCTTCGGCGCGCTCGCCGAACTCCCGGCCGCCGTCAGCGTCTTCGGCTCCGCCCGGACCCCGGTTGACTCCACCGAGTACGCCGCGGGCGTGGCCATCGGCCGGGCCCTGGCCGAGGCCGGCTACGCCGTCATCACCGGCGGCGGCCCCGGCGCCATGGAGGCGGCCAACCGCGGCGCGTCCGAGGCCGGCGGCCTCTCCGTCGGACTCGGCATCGAGCTGCCCTTCGAGCAGGGCCTCAACGAGTTCGTCGACCTGGGCCTGAACTTCCGGTACTTCTTCGTCCGCAAGACGATGTTCGTGAAGTACGCGCAGGGCTTCGTGGTGCTGCCCGGCGGGCTCGGCACCCTGGACGAGCTGTTCGAGGCGCTCACCCTCGTCCAGACCCGCAAGGTCACCAGGTTCCCGGTGATCCTCTTCGGCACCGCCTACTGGGGCGGCCTGGTCGACTGGCTGAAGAACACCCTCATCGCCGAGGGCAAGGCCTCCCCCCAGGACCTCGACCTCTTCCACGTGGTGGACGACGTCGACGACGTCCTGAAGATCCTGGCGGAGACCCGCCGCCCGAACGGCGCCCGGATCTGACGGCCGGGCCGAGGCCCTACGCGAGCCCCCGGCGGGCCACCGCCGGGGGCCGGGTGCCGCGGATCGAGGCCACCATGTCCAGCACCTGCCGGGTCTCGGCGACCTGGTGCACCCGGTAGACCTGTGCACCCAGCCAGGCCGAGACCGCGGTGGTGGCGAGGGTGCCGAGCAGCCGCTCGTCGACCGGCCGGTCCAGGGTCTCCCCGACGAAGTCCTTGTTGGAGAGCGAGACCAGCACCGGGTAGCCGGTCGCGGTCATCTCCGGCAGCCGCCGGGTGGCCTCCAGCGAGTGCCGGGTGTTCTTGCCGAAGTCGTGGCCCGGGTCGATGACCACGGCGTCCCGCCGCACCCCGAGCTCCACCGCGCGTTCCGCGAGGCCCAGGGTGACCGCCAGGATGTCGGCCATCACGTCCTCGTAGCCGACCCGGTGCGGCCGGGTGCGCGGCTCGGCGCCGCCCGCGTGGGTGCAGACCAGGCCGGCGTCGTACCGGGCGGCGACTTCGGCGAGCTTCGGGTCCACGCCGCCCCAGGCGTCGTTCAGCAGGTCGGCGCCGGCCTCGCAGACCGCCTCGCCGACCTCGTGCCGCCAGGTGTCCACGCTGATCACCGCGTCCGGGTGGCGCTTGCGCAGCTCGGCGACGAACGGCACGGTGCGGCGCAGCTCCTCCTCGACGGTGACCTCCTCGCCGGGTCCGGCCTTCACCCCGCCGATGTCCAGGATCGCCGCACCCTCGGCGATCGCGCGGTCGGCGGCGGCGAAGGCGGCCTCGTCGGCGAAGGTCGCACCCCGGTCGAAGAAGGAGTCCGGGGTGCGGTTGACGATCGCCATGATCACCAGCTCGTCGTCGCCGAACTCGCGCGGGCCAAGGCGCAGTGCCACCGGAATCTCCTCCACAGCTCGCCCGGGTGCAATGATGGGCCCCGGCCTGTCCGGGGACCATGATCCCACCATTGCCGGAGACGGGCCGGTGACTGACGGAGGCGGCTCGTGTTCTGGGTGATCGTGGCGGCGATGGCCGTGGTGGTCGGCGGTGCGGCGCTGGTGGCGCTCGGTGGCGGCGGCACGCTTCCGGAGGCGCTGCCCGACCGGATCACCGCCCGGCTGCCGCAGGACCGGCCGCTCGGCCGGCACGACGTGGACGAACTGCGGCTGCCGATGGCGCTGCGCGGCTACCGCATGGACGAGGTCGACAACGTGCTCGACCGGCTCGGCGCGGAGCTCTCGCTGCGGGACGCGCGGATCGCCGAGCTGGAGGCCGCCGCGGTCGTCCGGGGCGCGGTGGAGCCGGCGCCCGGGCAGCCGCAGGACGAGCCGCTGCCGGGGCTGGAGGCCTTCGCCGCGGTGGTCGAGCCCGCCGAGCCCGCCGAGCCCCGGACCGAACCGGCCGCGCAGCCGCAGGACGAGCCGCTGCCGGAGCAGGCGGCCGACGAGCGGACGGCCGACGAGCGGCCCGCGGACCCGCGCGCCGACCTCTTCAAGAAGCACGGACCGGAGCAGTCGTGACCGGCGCCGTCCTCGGCCCCGACGGGCTGCTGCGATGCGGCTGGGGCGAGTCCGCGGACGACTACCGCCTCTACCACGACACCGAGTGGGGCCGGCCGGTGCACGGCGACGCCGCCCTGTTCGAGCGGATCAGCCTGGAGGCCTTCCAGTCCGGGCTGTCCTGGATCACCATCCTGCGCCGCCGGGAGGGCTTCCGGGCCGCGTTCGCGGGCTTCGACATCGCCGCGGTCGCCGCGTACGGCCCGGCCGACACCGAGCGGCTGCTGCAGGACACCGGCATCATCCGCAACCGGGCCAAGATCGAGGCGACGGTGGCCAACGCCCGCGCCGCCCTCGACCTGGACGGCGGCCTGGACGAGCTGGTCTGGCGGTTCGCCGCCGACCCGGCCCGGCCGGCCCCCCGCACGCTCGCCGAGGTGCCGGCCGTGACCCCGGAGTCCACCGCACTGGCCAAGGAGCTCAAGAAGCGCGGCTTCCGCTTCGTCGGCCCGACCACCGCCTACGCGCTGATGCAGGCCTGCGGCCTGGTCGACGACCACCTGGCGGACTGTCACGCGCGCGGGGCGGCCGCCGGTCAGCGTCCGACGTAGGCCGGCTTCTCCTTGGCGACGAAGGCCCGGACGGCGATCCGGTGGTCCTCACTCTCGCCGGCCCGGGTCTGCAGCTCGTCCTCCTTCTCCAGCAGCTCGCTGAAGGAGTGCGAGGCGGCGTACGCCAGCGACTCCTTGACGGCGGCGTAGGCCACCGTCGGGCCGGCCGCCAGCTCCGCGGCGAAGGCCCGTGCGGTGGCGGCGAGTTCGGCGGTCGGCACCACCCTGGTGGCGAGGCCCAGGCCGAGCGCCTCGTCCGACTTCACCGTGCGGGGGAGCATCAGCAGCTCGGTGGCGCGGGCGTGGCCGACCAGCCGCGGCAGCGTCCAGGAGACGCCCGAGTCGGCGGTCAGCGCGACGCCGACGAAGGAGGTGTTGAAGCCGGCGGTGTCGGCGACGATCCGGAAGTCGCAGGCGAAGGCCAGCCCGGCGCCCGCACCGGCCGCCACCCCGTTCACCGCGGCCACGGTCGGCTTGGCCATCCCGGCGAGCGCCCGCAGCAGCGGGTTGTAGTGCTCGGAGACGGTCTTCAGCGCGCCCTCGCCGGTCTCCTCGGCCCGCTTGAGCAGGCCCAGGTGCTCCTTGAGGTCCTGCCCGACGCAGAACGCCCGGTCCCCGGCGCCGGTCAGCAGCACGGCCCGCACCGCCGGGTCGTTCGCGGCCTCGGTGACGGTGTCGCGCAGCGCCACCTTGGTCGCCGTGTCGAGCGCGTTCATCGCGTCCGGGCGGTTGATGGTGATGACGGCCAGGCCGCCGTCGAGCTCGTACAGCACGGAGTCGGACATCGGGTGAGGGCTCCCCTGGTCGTGGTGGGTGGCACGGCGGCGCCGCGGCTCGTGGCCTCGGCCACGGACTCAGCATGACGGAGCGCGGGGCCGGCTGGGGAGTGTGAGGTACCGCACCTTCGAATGTCGTGCCGAGCACCGGCGAAATGGGGCTTTGAGCAGGTTGTCGGACGGTTTGGGCGGGTGCGGGCACGGTTGCGCGGAGAGTGATGTTGGTCATCGGGGTGCGGGATGCGGGATAATGGCTTCCGATCAATGCGTTCGATACCGGTGGTGGACGGACCTCCGGTACGTAGCTGAGCGGTTGCAGGAAGGGGAACGAGCATGGCGGCCATGAAGCCGCGGACGGGTGACGGCCCGCTCGAGGTCACCAAAGAGGGGCGGGGCATCATCATGCGAGTTCCGCTCGAGGGCGGCGGTCGCCTGGTGGTGGAGCTGACGCCCGATGAGGCGGATGCCCTGGGCGAGGCCCTGAAGAAGGCCTGCGGCTGACCGCAGCGGGTGCTCCCCTCATCTCCTGGAGATGCCGACAGGGCCCGGATTCGCGCCAGAATCCGGGCCCTGTGCCGTGCCCGGACACCTGCGCGGCCCGCGCCGGGACAGCCCGGCGGCTGACCTGCGGGACTGACCCGCGGGACCCGGCCGACACGCCCGCCGGACGCCCTGTCAGCGCTTGACGGCGCAGAGCAGCCCGTCACTGACCGGCAGCAGCGCGGGCAGCAGCCGGTCGCTCTCCCGGACGTCCCGGACGAGCTCGCGCACCGCGTGGGTCTGCGGGTCGTCGAGGTCCGGTTCGGCCAACCGGCCCTCCTGGAAGACCCCCTCGAAGCAGACGATCCCGCCCGGCCGCAGCAGCCGCAACGATTCTGCGAGGTAGGCGCGGGACTCGGCCGGGTCACCGTCGCAGAACACCAGGTCGTACTGGCCGTCCGCGAGCCGCGGCAGCACGTCCAGCGCCCGGCCCGGGATGAACCGCGCCCGGTTGGGGGCGAAGCCGGCCGCGAGGTACGCCTCCCGCGCGCACTGCTGGCGCACCGGCTCGGTGTCGACGGTCGTCAGCACGCCGTCCGGCCGCATCCCGCGCAGCAGGTAGACCCCCGAGACGCCGGTGCCGGTGCCGATCTCGGCGACCGACTTGGCGTCCAGCGCGGCCGCCAGCAGCCGCAGGAAGGCTCCGCCGCTCGGCCCGATCGCGCGTATTCCGGCCCGCGCCGACTGGGCCCGGGCGTAGGTCAGCACCGCGTCCTCGCCGACGTAGGTGTCGGCGAGAGCCGCCCGCTCGGGCCCGAACTCGGTGATGGCTGCCTCTCCGGAACGCCTGATGCCGACCCGATGTCGACATTTTCAGCCACAGATTACTGGCCGACCGGGAACCGCGTTCGGCGGCGGGCCGTTGATGGGAACAGGACTTGGCGATCGGGGTGCGCACGACGCCGTCCGCGCGGCCCCGCCGGGGCGGCGGCGGAGGGGGTCGTGCACTTTATCCGGATCTGACGGGCGAGGTGGATATGGTGGTGGCCCTGCTGGGCAGAAGAGCCGACCGAGGAGGTGTGGCCGAGGGCGACGTCCCCGTGCAGCGCGATCCACGCCGCACCTCGTCGGCCCGTACGCCGAAGCCCGTGATGAACCAGCCCGCGCACTCCCCCCAGGACGCGACCACCGAGGCGGCCGGGGCCGCGGCCGAGCCGGCCGCGCTCGCGACCTTCGCCGAGGGCCCCGACGCGCAGAGCTGGACCCCGCCGACCTGGGAGGAGATCGTCGAGGCGCACAGCGCCCGGGTCTACCGCCTGGCCTACCGGCTGACGGGCAATCAGCACGACGCCGAGGACCTCACGCAGGAGGTCTTCGTCCGGGTCTTCCGCTCGCTCTCCACCTACACCCCCGGCACCTTCGAGGGCTGGCTGCACCGCATCACCACCAACCTGTTCCTGGACATGGTGCGCCGCCGCCAGCGGATCCGCTTCGACGCCCTCGCCGAGGACGCCGCCGAGCGCCTCCCCAGCCGCGAGCCCAGCCCGGCCCAGCACTTCAGCGACACCCACTTCGACGCCGACGTCCAGCAGGCGCTCGACACCCTCGCCCCCGAGTTCCGCGCCGCCGTGGTGCTGTGCGACATCGAGGGCCTCTCCTACGAGGAGATCGCGGCCACCCTCGGGGTCAAGCTCGGGACGGTCCGCAGCCGGATCCACCGCGGCCGCTCGCACCTGCGCGCCGCCCTCAAGCACCGGGCGCCGGGCGTCGCCCCGGGCCGGCTGCGCCGCGGCGGCTCCGCCGAGCCCGTCCCGGTCGGCGCCGATCCCGGCTCTCCGGGCGGCCTGGACCGGAGGGGCTCGTGAACGCCGACGCCCACCAGGGCGGGCCCGAGCCGACCGGCCGGTCCCGGCGCGGCCCCTCCTGGGCCCAGCTCGGCCGCCGGGCCGACCACCCGCAGGCCCCCGCCGCCCCGGCGGAGCACCCCGCCGCCGAGCCCGCCGCACCGCGGGCCGTCGCCGTGCGCCCCGCCGAGCCCGCGGAGGAGCACCATCTCGGCGACCGCCTCTCCGCCTACCTCGACGGCGAACTCGGCCACGACTCCCGTGAGCGCGTCCAGGCGCACCTCGCCACCTGCCCCGACTGCCTCGCCGAGGCCGACGAGGGCCGCGCGGTCAAGCACCTGCTGACCCGCACCGACAACCCGGGCCCCTCCTCGACGCTGATGGCGCGGCTGCTCGCCGTCGCCGCCCTGCCCGAGGACGAGGACGGCTCCGGCCCGGGCGGCGGCATGCCGGCCGTCCCCGGCACCCTCGGCGGCAGCCGGCTCACCGGCGGCTCCTTCGGCCGCGGCGCCGGCGCCTCCTTCGGCTCGGGTGCGCTCGGCGCCGGGACGCCGATCCCCGGGGTCGACCCGCGGGCCGGCCGGCCGGGGCTGCCGACGCCGGGCAACCGGCTCTCCCTGGTGCCCTCCGCCGCCCGTCCGGCGGCCGCGCTGCGCAGCCTCACCGAGCCGCGCGGACGCCGCGCCGAGCAACCCTCCCGCGGACGGGCTGGCGTGCTGCCCGAGCCCGCCGCGGCGGCGGCCCGGCCCGGTCCGACGCCGTTCGGGCGCCGCTTCGTGTTCGCCGCGGCCGGTGCCTTCTCGGTGGCCGCGGTCACCCTGGCCGGTGTGGGCGGCCCCTCGGCCGTCGGCGGCGAGGACCAGCACGGCACCCGGGTCAGCCCGGTGAGCAACCCGGGCGGCGCCGCCGTCCCGGTCAACGCGCAGCTGCCGGCCGACTTCCCGGTCCCCGCCATGGCCTCGGCGCCGCCCGGCTACCTCCCCCAGCCCGGCCCGGCCGATGCCGGCGTGAACCGCCTCGGTCCGCACAACCTGCTCCGTTAGGGCACACGCGCGCTGGGCCGTCGGGGCGCACGCACCGGGCCGCCGGGTGGTCTGGACCGCAATCCGCAGGTGGCGGGGTCACAGACCGGCCGGCGGCCATTACCCTGGTGGCGACGGCTGCCGCCGAGCTCGTCGGGTTGTCCATCAGGAGCTGGGAGCGTACGTGTTCAGTGACATAGGCCCACTGGAGGTCGTCGCGCTGGCCGTCATGGCCATCGTCATCTTCGGGCCGGACAAGCTGCCGAAGCTCATCCAGGACACCATGGGCTTCATCCGCAAGGTCCGGTCCTTCGCGGACAGCGCCAAGGACGACATCCGCAGCGAGCTGGGCCCGGAGTTCCAGGACTTCGAGTTCACCGACCTGCACCCGAAGACCTTCGTCCGCAAGCAGCTGATGGGCGGCAACGAGGACCCGCTGGGCTTCAAGGAGCTCAAGGACGGCCTCGACTTCAAGTCCGCCCTCAACGACGAGGCGCCGCGGCGGGTCGCCGCCACCCCGGACCTCACCAAGAGCGCCCCCGCCGAGACGAGTGCGCCGCTCGCCGCCGGTGAGCGCCCGCCGTTCGACCTGGACGCCACCTGACGCGACCCGGTGCGGCCGCGCGCCGTTGCACACTTCCCACGCCCCGCCCGGGCCGCTTCGCCGGGCGGGGCGTCGGCGTCCGCGCCGCTATGGTGTTCAGGTTGACCGCAGGCCGGATCCACTGTGCCGTCGGTCACGCCACGACGTGTCGGCGGCCGACCGCACCCGGCGGCGCGCCCGGTGCGCCACCATGGAACGCCGCCGCAGGAGACAGGTGCACGGAGGAGGCCGGCGATGGACGTGACGAGCCGAGCGGGCGGGACGGTCGCCCCGGGCGGGCGGACGGCGCCCGTGGTGGGCGCCCGGGCCGGGTCCGCCGACCCGCTGACGCCCTACCTGGAGGCCGACTTCCCCTGGTACGGGCTCGACGAGGGCTGGACGGGCCGCCGCTGGCCGTTCCCGGTCGGCGCGGGCCGCGCCGGCCAGGGCGCCGGCACCGACTACGGCTCGCTCGGCCACGGCGACGAGCCCGCCAGACCGTACGGGTCGCGGGAGGCCGGCCGCTTCGCCGTGGTGGTGACGGTCGCCCGCCGCCCCGGCCGCCGCAGCGCCGACAACACCGGCACGCTGGAGGCGACCTCCGCCTCCTCCGCCGCCTGGCTGGCCGGCTCCGGCCTGATCGCCACCGTGCCGCCGGGCCAGCTCGACCGCTCGCTGCGGCAGGACTGGCTCGACCAGCAGACCGGGCTCGCCTGGGACCTCGCGGACGACCTGGAGGGCCCCGGCTGGTCCGCCCTCACCCTGCCGGTGAACGGCCTGCCGCAGCCCTTCCGCTACCGCGAGTCCGAGTACGGCTGGGTGCTGGCCGGCGAGGCCCCGGGCGTCCTGCTCGGCGCCTACGGCCGCGGCATCAGCGCCTACGGGATCGGCTTCGGCGTCGTCCCCGACCTCACCGCCTACAACGGCCGCTGACCGGCCACCGGCCGGCCGCGCCGTCCGGGCAGCACGAAGGGGCGCGGGGTCCGCACGACGGGACGGCACGGTGTGCCTCCCGCGGTGCGGCCCCGCGCCCCTGTGCGTCCGCTAGAACTTGTTCTTGGGGGTGAGACCCAGGGACAGGCCGGACAGGCCGCGCTGGCGGCCGCCGAGCTTGCCGGCGACGGACCGCAGGGCGGCGCCAGCCGGGGACTCGGGGTTCGACAGGACGACCGGGCGGCCGTCGTCGCCGCCCTCGCGCAGGCGGACGTCGATCGGGATCGAGCCGAGCACCGGCACGGTGGCGCCGACGCTCCGGGTGAGGGCGTCCGCGACGGTCTGGCCGCCGCCGGTGCCGAAGACGTCGATCATCTCGTCGCAGTGCGGGCAGGGCATGCCCGACATGTTCTCGATGACGCCGACGATCTTCTGGTGGGTCTGCAGCGCGATGGTGCCGGCCCGCTCGGCGACCTCCGCGGCGGCCATCTGCGGGGTGGTGACGATCAGGATCTCGGCGTTGGGCACCAGCTGGGCCACGGAGATCGCGATGTCGCCGGTGCCGGGCGGCAGGTCCAGCAGCAGGACGTCGAGGTCGCCCCAGTACACGTCGGCCAGGAACTGCTGCAGCGCGCGGTGCAGCATGGGGCCGCGCCACACCACCGGGGTGTTGCCCGGGGTGAACATGCCGATCGAGATGACCTTCACGCCGTTCGCCGACGGCGGCATGATCATGTCCTGGACCTGGGTGGGCCGGCCCTCGACCCCGAGCATGCGGGGCACGCTGTGGCCGTAGATGTCGGCGTCGACCACGGCGACCTTGAGGCCGTCCGCGGCCATCGCTGCCGCCAGGTTGACCGTGACCGAGGACTTGCCGACGCCGCCCTTGCCGGAGGCGACCGCGTAGACCCGGGTGAGCGTGCCCGGCTTGGCGAAGGGGATCTCGCGCTCGGGCGCGCCGCCGCGCAGCAGCTGCGAGAGCTCCTTGCGCTGCTCGTCGCTCATCACGTCGAGCTCGACCTCGACACCGGTGACACCGGGCACCTTCGCGACCGCGTCGGTCACCCGGTTGGTGATCGTCTCGCGCATCGGACAGCCCGAGACGGTGAGGTACACGCCGACCCTCACGGCGCCGCCCTCGGCGATCTCGACGGATTTCACCATGCCGATCTCGGTGATCGGGCGGTTGATCTCCGGGTCGTTGACGGTCGCCAGCGCCTTGCGGACGGACTCCTCCGTCACGCCTGCGGCAATCTCGGTCTCGTTGGCCATGCCTTGATGGTACGGCGCCGCGGACGGACCCCGACTCGCCGGTAGCGTGCCGCCCGTCACACGAGGTCACGGCCGGCGCCGGCGCCCGGCGCCCGGGCCTCACACCAGGTCGCGGCTCTCCCGCCGGTCGTCGAGCTCCTTGAGCAGCGCCATCAGCTCGGAGCGCACGAAGTCGCGGGTGGCGACCTCGCCGAGGCCCTGCCGCAGCGCGGCGACCTCCCGGGTCAGGTACTCGGTGTCGGCGATGTTGCGGTCGCTGCGGGCGCGGTCCTGTTCCATGTTGACGCGGTCCCGGTCGTCCTGGCGGTTCTGCGCGAGCAGGATCAGCGGCGCCGCGTACGAGGCCTGCAGCGAGAGCATCAGGGTCAGGAAGATGAAGGGGTACTCGTCGAAGCGGACGGTCGCCGGCAGCAGGGTGTTCCAGACCACCCAGGCGACGATGACGACCGACATCCAGACGATGAAGCGGCCGGTGCCCAGGAAGCGGGCGATCCGCTCGGAGAGCTTGCCGAAGGCCTCCGGGTCGTAGGTCGGCATCGGGATGAGGGCGCGGCGGCCGGTGCGCGGCTGGTCCAGCCGGCTGCGTCCGGTGCCGCCCTCGGGCCGCTGCGGGCGGACGCCCTCGCGGGCCCGCAGCTCGCGCAGCTGCCGCAGCTCCCGCAGCTCGCCCTGGATGCGCTGGCGGGGGCTGTCGTCGCGGCGGCCCTTGCGGTCCTCCCGCTTGCGGTCATCCATGGACGGTCTCGCTCTCGGCCGCGTGCAGGGACGCCTCGCGCCAGTCCTCCGGCAGCAGGTGGTCCAGGACGTCGTCGACGGTGACCGCGCCGACCAGGTGGTCGGCCTCGTCCACGACCGGCGCGGCGACCAGGTTGTAGGCGGCCAGGTAGCTGGTGACCAGCGGCAGCGGGGTGTCCGGCGGCAGCGGGTCGAGGTCGTCGTCGACCAGCGAGCCGACCAGGGTGAACGGCGGCTCGCGCAGCAGCCGCTGGAAGTGCACCGTGCCCAGGTACTTGCCGGTCGGGGTCTCGTTCGGCGGACGGCAGACGTAGACCTGCGCGGCGAGGGCCGGCTTGTTCTCGGCGATCCGCACCCGGGCGAGCGCCTCGGCGACGGTCGCGTCCGGCTCCAGCACGATCGGCTCGGTCGTCATCAGACCGCCGGCGGTGTCCTCCTCGTAGGAGAGCAGGCGGCGCACCGAGGCCGCGTCTTCCGGCTCCATCAGCCGCAGCAGCCGCTCGGCGTCCTCCGCGGGGAGGTCGGAGAGCAGGTCGGCGGCGTCGTCCGGGTCCATCGCCTCCAGGACGTCCGCGGCCCGCTCCTCCTTGAGCTTGCCGATGATCTCGACCTGGTCGTCCTCGGGCAGCTCCTCCAGGACGTCGGCGAGCCGGTCGTCGTCGAGGGCGGCGGCGACCTCGGCGCGGCGCTTCGCCGACAGGTGGTGCATCACGTTGGCGAGGTCGGCCGGGCGGAGCTGCTCGAAGGTGGCGAGCAGGTTGGCGGCGCCCTGGCCCTCCTCGGTGAGGGAGAAGCCGGTGAGCTCGGACCAGTCGAGGGTCAGCGACTCGCCGCGCGCCTTGCGCAGCCGGCCGACCCGGCCGACCTGCACGAAGACCTTGCGGATCTCCCACTCGCGCAGCCGGGCCTGCACCATGGCCACGTCGAGGACGGTGACCTCCTCGCCGGTCTTCGTCCGGACGACGGTGCGGTCCAGCAGTTCGGCGAGGACGAGGGTCTCCGAAGGGCGCTGCTCGAAGCGCCGCAGGTTGATCACGCCGGTGGCGAGCACCTGGCCGGACTCCAGGCTGGTCACCCGGGTCATCGGCAGGAAGATCCGCCGCCGGCCGATCACCTCGACCACCAGGCCGAGCACCCGGGGCGGGCGCCCGCCGATCCGCAGCGAGACGACCACGTCGCGGACGCGGCCCACCTGGTCGCCGTTGGGGTCGAAGACCGGGAGCCCGGAGAGGTGCGAGATGAAGACCCGACTGCCTGCGCCTGCCATCGGCTCCCTCTCTCCGGACGGGGCCCGCGAGGTGCGGGCCGGTGCGCTGGTGTCGGTGCGGCCGCGTAGGGCCTGCGGCCGCGGTACGGGTCGCGGTCCGTCGCGCCGTCGCCCGTACGACTGCGTCCGCACGGCTGCGTCCGGCGCGTCCTCCGGCGCCAAAGATACCTGCGGGAGTGGGCCGGAGCCCGCGGTGGCCCGCCGCAGCCCGGCGCGTCCGCCCCGCCCGGTGGTCCGCGGACCCCGTGGGCGGTCGGACCGGCCGGCCGTCGGCGCGTCAGCCCTTGCGGCGGCCCAGCAGCAGCTTGGGCAGGCCGGCCGGGATCGGGCGGCGGGTGGTGGCCCCGGTCGGCATCGGGACGGCCGCGTGGGAGCCGTCCGGCATGGCGCCGGGGCGCTCGGTGAGGGCGCCGGCGGGCTCCAGCCGGAGCACCCGGCACTCGCGGGCCCAGCGGTCGCCGATGGTGTCGGTGTCGGGGGCGTTGAGCCGCTTGGACTTGAGCTCCTCGACGGCGCCCTGCCAGGCCTCGCTCCGCGGGGCGAGCTCGGTGACGTCGGCGAGCCAGCCGGTGAGCCGTCCCCCCTTGTCCTTGCTGCGGACGGTCACCTCGGCCCGGCCGCCCGCGGCCAGCCCGTGCAGCGGCTGCTCGCCGCCGTCACCGACCACCACCACGGCCCCGTCGTGCCAGGCGTGCCACAGCGCCCGGCCGTTCGGCACCCCCTCCGGGCGGACCCAGAGCAGTCCGGACTTCTTCGCCGCCTCCTCCAGCAGGGCGCGGTCCAGGAAGTCCTCGGCGGGGGTCGTCGTACGCTCCATGGCCCACAGCGTACGGCCTGGCGGGCGGTCGGCCCGAGGCCGCTCGGCGCTTCGTCCCACCACCCGGGACGACAGCGCCGTCAGTGCATTTGAGGCCTTACCGTAGGACGGTCGCACCCGACCCGTTCGAAGGAGAGCCGTGCCCGCCCGGCCCGCCGCCACCGCCGCCCCCGCGGACCTCCGTCCCGCCGCCCCCGCACCGGGCCGGCCGGCGCTGCCGCGGGTCGACCTGATGCTGCTCGCCGTCTCCATCGCCGGCATCTCGCTCTCCGCCCCGCTGATCAGCGCCACCGCCGCGCCGCCGCTGGCCATCGCCTTCTGGCGCAACTTCATGTCGGTCGGCGTGCTCGGCCCGTACGCGCTGCTGCGGCACCGCGCCGAACTGCGCGGCATCGGGCGCCGGGCGCTGCTGCTCGCGGTCGCCGCCGGCGTGCTGCTCGCGGTGCACTTCGGGCTGTGGATGCCCAGCCTGCGGATGACCTCGGTGGCCTCGGCGACCGCGCTGGTCACCACCACCCCGCTGTGGACGATCCTGCTGTTGCGGCTGATGGGCGAGCGGGCGCCGCGGCCGGTGCGGATCGGCGTGGCGGTCGCCTTCGCGGGCGTGCTGGTGCTCACCGGCGTCGACCTGTCGCTCTCCCCGCGGGCTCTGCTCGGCGACGCGCTCGCGCTGGGCGCGGGGGCGGCGGCCGCGGGCTACGTGCTGCTCGGCGCCGAGGTCCGGCGGACCGTCAGCACCACCGCGTACACGCTGGTCTGCTACACCACCACGGCCGCGGCGCTGTTCGGCGTCTGCCTGGTGGCGGGCTCCCCGCTGTCGGGCTGGCCGGCCGGGGTGTGGTGGCAGATCGTGCTGCTGATGGTGGCCGCCCAGCTGCTCGGGCACTCGCTGAGCAACCGGGTGGTCCGCACCCTGGGCCCCTCGGTCACCTCGACGGCGATCCTGCTGGAGACCCCGGGTGCGGCCCTGATCGCGGCCGTGTGGCTCGGCCAGTGGCCGCCGGTGGCCGCGTACCCGGCGGTCGGCCTGATCCTGCTCGGACTGGTGCTGGTCGCCCGGGGCGGCCGGAAGGGCGGCTGACGGGTCGCCCGGCGCGACCGGGCGTCAGAGCCACCCGTTGCGCCGGAACCCGCGGTACATGGCGATGCAGATCACCACGACGCTGCCCAGCACCATCGGATAGCCGTACTTGTGGTGCAGCTCCGGCATGTAGTCGAAGTTCATGCCGTAGATGCCGGTGATCATGGTCGGCACCGCGAAGATCGCCGCCCAGGCGGTGATCTTGCGCATGTCCTCGTTCTGCGCCACCGACACCTGCGCCAGGTTGGCCTGGAGCAGCGAGTTCAGCAGCTCGTCGAAGCCGTGCACCTGCTCGGTGACCCGGGCCAGGTGGTCGGCGACGTCCCGGAAGTACTTCTGGATGTCCGGGTCGATCAGCCGCTGGATCGGCTCGGAGAGCAGCTGCATCGGACGCAGCAGCGGCGCCACCGCCCGCTTGAACTCCAGCACCTCGCGCTTGAGCTGGTAGACCCGGCCGACGTCGGCGCCGCGGCCCGCCTTGCCGGCGAAGACGTCGAACTCGACCTCGTCCACGTCGGTCTGCAACCGCTCGGCGACCAGCAGGTAGTTGTCGACCACGTGGTCGGCGATGGCGTGCAGCACCGCGGACGGGCCCTTGGCGAGCAGGCCGGAGCCGTCGGCGTCGCCCTCCAGCCGGCGCCGCAGCTCGCGCAGCGAACCGTGCCCGCCGTGCCGGACGGTGATGACGAAGTCCTGGCCGACGAAGACCATGAGCTCGCCCGTCTCCACGACCTCGCTGGTCGGGGTGAGCTGGTCGTGCTCGACGTAGCGGATCGTCTTGAAGACGGCGAACAGCACGTCGTCGTACCGCTCGACCTTGGGGCGCTGGTGCGCGTGCACCGCGTCCTCGACGGCCAGCGGGTGCAGGCCGAAGCGCTGGGCGATGCCCTCGAACTCGGCCTCGGTGGGCTCGTGCAGGCCGATCCAGCTGAACGAGCCGGCGTCCTGCTGGCGGCACAGCTTGACCCGGGCCACGGCCTCGCGCGGGCTGCAGCTCTCGCCGACCCGCTTGCCGTCCTGGTAGACGGCGCAGTCGACCACGGCCGAAGGGGCGTGGCCCGGACGGAGGGTGTCGAAGGAGGTGTCGCGGCGGCGGTGCGGACGGACGGCCGCACGGAGGTTGTTGATCATCGACATGGCAGGCTCCTGGGGCAGGAGCCGCCGCACGGCAGGCGGTGACGGCCGTGGTGCGACGGCGAGGAACACCGATGGACGCCCAGGTCGGACGGGGCTCACCAAGAAATCGCCAAAGAATCGGCAAGACTTCGGTTTGGGCGCCCCGGCGCCCGGGAAGGTGCTCTCCCGGCCGGGTGTGACGCCGCCTCAACTACCTCGTCAGGGGTGGGTGCGGCGGAGAAGGACAGGCCGGGCAGAGCTGCCGGTACTGCATGGTCGGCTGGTATCCACCACAACCACCTCCTTCATGCCGCGGCCCCAAGGGTCAGCATCCCCGGTAGCCAGCCCCCCACACTAACAGTTGTCGGCGTGCCGCCGCTGGGGTGTGCGCGAAGCGACAACTCCCCGGGCGCTAAGGTCGCGTGCATGGCCCACGACTTCCCGCTGTTCGGCGACTTCTCCGATCCCTCCGGCGGCTCCGCGGAACTCACCCGCACGGCCGTGCTGGCGGCCGTCGAGGCGCGCCTGCTCACCACCTTCGGCGAGAGCAGCGGCCGGGCCTCGGTCACCTTCCTCGGCACCGAGCGGATCGAGGTGCTGCGCTTCGGCCCGGACGCCGAGGGGCTCGTCCGCTACGCCACCCTCGGCATGGCCGCGAGCCCGATGGCCGACCCCACCGCGGCGGTCGCCGACCCGGTGCGCGGCCCCCGCGCCGAGTTGGTGCTCACCGTCCGCGGAGGGCGCGACGACGTGCTTCGCACGCTGGCCACCTTCGCCGCAACGCCGCAGGTCGAGGGCCTGGTGGTGGCCCCCGGCGGCTCCCTCGACCTGGGCGCCCCGCTGTGGGAGGGCGCGCCCTTCACCTCCGTCCTGGTGGCCGAGCCGGGCGGCCTCGTCGAGGACGTCGAACTCGCCGGACCGGCCGAGCCGGTGCGCTTCCTGCCGCTCCTCCCGATGACCCCGAACGAGGCCGGCCACAAGCGCGTGCACGGCGCCGCCGAGCTCCAGGAGCGGTGGCTGCGGCACGGCACCGACCTGCGCGACCCGAACCGGCGGGCCGTCCCGCTCGACTGACCGGGGGCGCCCGACGGGCGGTCAGGTGGCCTGGTCGACGAAGGCGAACACGCCGTTCGCCACCAGTTGCACGGCGATCGCCGACAGCAGCAGGCCGGACAGGCGTGTGATGAGAACCACACCGCCGTCCTTGATGATGCGGATGATCACCAGCGAGAAACGCATCGTCAGCCACAGCACCACGTGGATCGCCGCGATGGCCGCCCAGACCGCCGCGTACTGCGCGGCGCCGTCCGCCTTCTGCACCGCCAGGATCACCGCCACGATCGCGCCGGGCCCGGCCAGCAGCGGCGTCCCCAGCGGCACCAGGGCGACGTTGACCTCCTTGGTCTGGGTCGGCTCCTCGATCCTGCCGGTCAGCAGGTCCAGCGCGATGAGCAGCAGCAGGATGCCGCCGGAGACCTGCAGGGCCGGGATCGACACGTGCAGGTAGTCCAGGATCTGCCGGCCGAACAGCCCGAAGCAGGTGATCACCCCCAGCGCGACCAGCGCGGCCTGCCAGGCCATCCGCCGCTGCACCCGGTGTGCCCGCCCCGAGGTGAGCGCCAGGAAGATCGGGATGGTGCCCGGCGGGTCCATGATCACGAAGAGGGTCACGAAGAGCGACCCGAACACCCTGGCATCCATGGGTGAATTGTCCGGTTCCGGGGCGCCGTGCCCCGGTTCGGCGCGACTGACGGCGGGTCGGGCCGCCGGCCCCGGGGTGCCCGGGGTCAGCCGCGGATCGGTGCGGCCCCGGTGGCCTGGCCGACGAGCTGCTCGTAGGCGGCCGGGTCGGTGGTGTACTCGCCGAGCCGGACGGTCTTGCGGTGCCCGTGGTAGTCCGAGGAGCCGGTGGTGAACAGGCCGAGTTCGGCCGCCAGAGCGCGTAGGTGCTCCCGGGTCGGCCCGTCGTGGTCGGTGTGGTCGACCTCCAGGCCGCCCAGACCCGCGGCGGCCAGGTCGGCGATCACCTCGTCGGAGACCGTCCGGCCGCGCTTGACCGCGCCCGGGTGCGCGAACACCGGGACGCCGCCCGCCGCCCGCACCAGCCGGACGGCGGTCACCGGGTCCGTCTCGTGCTTGCGGACGTCCGCCCGCCCGCCGTTGGCCAGCCACTCGGCGGTGAACGCGTCGGAGACCGTGGCCACCACGCCCGCCTCGACCAGGGCGCTGGCGATGTGCGGACGGCCCACCGAGCCCGCCCCGGCGATCCGCTCCACCTGCTCCCAGTCGATCGGCGCCCCGAGCTCGCGGCAGCGCTCGACGATCGCCCGCCCGCGCCGGAACCGGTCGGTGCGCACCAGCTCCCGCTCGGCGGCGAAGGCGGGCTCGGCGGGGTCGAACAGGTAGGCCAGCAGATGCATGCTGATGCCGTCGACGTGGCAGGAGAGTTCGGCGCCCGGCACCAGGGTCAGACCGGTGCCCCGGACGGCCTCCGCGGCCTCGGCGTGCCCGGCGACCGTGTCGTGGTCGGTCAGGGCCACCACGTCCAGCCCGGCCGCGACGGCCGCGGCGACCAGCTCGGCCGGGCTGTCGGTGCCGTCGGAGGCGTTGCTGTGGGCGTGCAGGTCGATGCGCACGGGAGGGGCTCCAGGGGCCGGTGGGGGCTGCTGCTGGCCCGGCCCAGCCTAGTGCGCCCGGCGGGCGCGCCGGGGGCCGGGCGGCGAACCGCGGACCGGCCCGACGGCCGGCCGCGTGGCCGCCCGTGCGTCAGCCCAGCAGCCGCGGGGTCAGCGCGCCGCAGGGCAGCAGGCCCAGCTCCGCGCCGGCGTCCCTCAGGTCGGTGAGGACGAGCTCGTCGTGCATCAGCAGCGCCGACTGCTCGGGCCAGGCGACCGCCCAGAGCCACAGGCCGCGCGCCTCGCCGACGTACACCGCGCGGTCGACCGGGGCGTCGGGCACGTGGAACATCGGCGTCGGCCGGCCGGCCGCCATCAGCTTGGCGTCGGCCGGCTTGTAGAGCGAGACGCTCTCGCCCGGGTCCGGCCCGTCCAGGCCGGCGTAGCGGGCGCCGAGGCCCACGCCGAGCTCCTCCGCGACGAGCACCAGCTCGCCGAAGCCGCCCAGCGGGGCAGGGCCGGCGCAGGCGACCGCCGTCGCGCGGGCACCCGAGAGGTCGTCACCGACGTGCGCGATCCCGGTGAACAGCCAGCCGACCGGCAGCGGCCAGGGCAGCCAGACCGGCACCTGTGAGCGGGCCACCGCGACGTTCAGGGCCTCGACGCTGGGCGGCAGCACCGGCTGCATCGGGTGGACCGCACCGTGCTGGTCGCACTGCCAGGTGTCGGAGAAGAGCCCGGGGGCGCGGACCCGACCGGCGCACCTCGGGCAGCTGGGCTCGCCCCTCATAGCCGACAACGCTCCTCCCTCCGGACCGCCGCGTCAAGGACGATCACCCGTACGGGGTGCCTCGCGTCGGGGCACTCGGCCCCGTTGGGAAATGTCCCGTCCCGGGCGGCGGCAAACACCACCCTGGTCGCACCGGGTGTCCGGGGACGCACTGACGCCCCGTCGTCCCTGTTCGGGATGACGGGGCGTCAGCGGGTCTCGGAACGTCGGACGCGGCAGGTGCCCGTCCGGCTCCGCTCACACGTTCTTGCACGGCCGGATGTACAGGCGCTCGCCGGTCGCGGCGGCATCCTTCACGTACTGCCCGACGGTCTCGGCGTCGACGATCAGTCGATCGGTGGCGACACCGGAGGCGTCGTCCAGTCGGAGGATCTCGAAACGCATGGGCCTCTCCCTTCTCCGCCCCGTGGGTCGCGGCGGATGCGGCAGGCCGCCGACCACCCGGTCGTCGGCCGGCACCTGCTGGGTCTGTCGTCCGGCTGCTGCTCGCATCGTCCCCCCTCGCGCGCCGTGCGGCCCGTGCAGCCGAGGCGACATCGCCTCATGGGTTCACAGTGCCGCACCGCTGATTCCTGCTGGTTGCCCGTCCGTAAAGTCCCGGTTTCGGCGTATGCCGCAGTGAGGGGCAACCGGGCTCGTGGCGCAACGATTCCCGGACAGACTCAAATATTACCCGAGCTAAACAATTTTGTCCCTGATTTTGCCCGCCGGGCGCGGCAGGCCCGGCGGGCAGGGGGTCGGGGCCGGGTCGGGCCCAGGTCTCAGCGGCCTGGGTCTCAGCCCCAGAAGGCGGCCAGGGCGGCGGCGGTCGCGGCGGGCTGCTCGGCGTTGGGGGAGTGCCCGGCGTCCGGCACCGCCGTGTACGGGGCGTCCAGGCGCCGGGCCATCGCCGCCTGCTCCTCGACCGGCCACGCGTAGTCGCGCACGCCCGACACCACCTGCACGGGCAGCGGCACGGCGGCGAGCTCGGCGACCCGGTCCGGGGCCGCCACCAGGTGGCCGCCCATCGCGGACAGCGCCTGCGGCACGTTCGCCACCCACCGGCGGTGCAGGAACTCGGCGATCTCCGGACGCGGCGCGGGACCGGCCCCGCTGCCCTCCTCCATCTGCTTCATGACCTGCCAGATCGCCTCCAGGTCCATCACCGGCAGGGCGTCCAGCAGCAGCTTGGTGCGGGCCGCCTCGGCCGGGTCGATGGCGCCCGGGCCGGTCGACAGCAGGGTCAGCGACCGCCACGGCAGCGGACCCCGGGCGTCCAACACGGCCTCCCGCACCACCTGTCCGCCGAACGAGTGACCGAGCAGGTGCAGCGGCCCGTGGTCGCCGAGCTCCGCCGAGAGCGCCCGCACGTCCCGGGCCAGCTCCCCGATCCGGTACGCCTCCGGGTCGGCCGGGCCGCCGGTCTCGTACTGGCCGCGCTGGTCGACCGCCGCCACCCGGTACCCGGCCGCGGCCAGCGGCTCCAGCAGCGCGATGAAGTCCTCCTTGCTGCCGGTGAACCCGGGCACCAGCAGGGCCGTGCCGCGCACCGGCCCCTCCGGCTCGGCCAGCAGCGCGGCGAACTCGCCGCGGGCCGTGGCCAGACGCAGCGCCCGGGCGCACCGGGGGAGGGCCAGGAACGGCGGAGTGCTCATCGCAAGGGGCTCCAGACGGGGCGGCGGATCTCGTCCTCCGAGCTTAGGCGCCGCCGCCACGGCGCCCCCGCCAAGGGCGCGGGGAACCGCGCGGGACGGGAGGGCCGGGGCCGCACCCGTGCGCCGCACCGCTCCGGCCCCTTCGAGTACGGCGGCCCGAGCGTCGTGCCCGTTCGCCGGGCCCCGGACATGCCCGAGGGCGGGCCCGTTCGAAACGGGCCCGCCCTCCGGTGCGTCGTGTCAGCTCTCCTGCACGGCCTCGGCGGCAGCCACCGGGCGGCGGGTGCGCGTACGGCGGCGCGGCGCGGCCTCGCCCTCCGCGGTCGCCTCGGCAGCGGCCTCGGTGCCCGCCTCAGCGGCAGCGGCCGGAGCCGCGGCCTTGCGGGTCCGCCGACGCGGGGCCGGGGTGGTCGCCGCGGTTGCGCCGTCGGTCGCCTCGGCAACGGCATCCTCGGCCGCCGGCTTGGCGGCCGCGGCACGGGTCCGCCGACGGGGTGCCGGCACCGTCTCGGCGGCCGGCTGGGCCGGAGCCTCGACGGTGGCGGTCGCGACGGCGCCCTCCGCCGGAGCCGTGACCGCGGCAGCGGCCTCGCCGGCACCGCTGCGGGTGCGGCGGCGACGGCGGCGCGGGGCCGCGTCGGTGTCGCCCTCGCCGTTCGCGACGGGGGCGGGAGCGGCGGTCTCGGCCGTGACGGCCTCGGTGGCCGCCTCGGCGGCAGCACCGGCCCCGCCGCGGGTGCGGCGGCGCTCACGGGGGCGGCGGGCCGGCTTCTCGGCCGGCTCGGCGGCCTCGGCGGCGGCCGCACGGCCACCGCGGCCGCGCGAGCGGGCGCCGCGGCCGCCGGTCTCGCCGAGGTCCTCGACCTCCTCCGCGTCCAGGCCGGCGCGGGTGCGCTCGGAACGCGGCAGGACGCCCTTGGTGCCGGGGGTGATGCGGAGCAGCTCGTACAGGTGGGCCGAGGTGGAGTAGGTCTCCTCCGGCTCGTTGAACGGCAGGTCCAGCGCCTTGTTGATCAGCTGCCAGCGCGGGATGTCGTCCCAGTCGACCAGGGTGACCGCGGTGCCGGAGGCGCCGGCCCGGCCGGTGCGGCCGATGCGGTGCAGGTAGGTCTTCTCGTCGTCGGTGCACTGGTAGTTGATGACGTGGGTGACGCCCTCGACGTCGATGCCGCGGGCGGCGACGTCGGTGCAGACCAGCACGTCGACCTTGCCGTTGCGGAAGGCCCGCAGCGCCTGCTCGCGGGCGCCCTGGCCGAGGTCGCCGTGGACGGCGCCGGCGGCGAAGCCCCGCTTGGTCAGCTGCTCGGCGACGTCGGCGGCGGTGCGCTTGGTGCGGCAGAAGATCATGGCCAGCCCGCGGCCGTCGGCCTGCAGGATGCGCGAGACCAGCTCGACCTTGTCGAGCGAGTGCGCGCGGAAGATGTGCTGCTCGATGTTGGCGACGGTGGCGCCGGTGTCGTCCGGCGCGGCCGCGCGGATGTGGGTCGGCTGGCTCATGTACCGGCGGGCGAGGCTGATCACCTGGCCCGGCATGGTGGCCGAGAACAGCAGGGTCTGCCGCTTGGCCGGCAGCATGGTGATGATCTTCTCGACGTCCGGGAGGAAGCCCAGGTCGAGCATCTCGTCGGCCTCGTCGAGGACCAGGGCGCGGACCTTGGAGAGGTCCAGCTTGCGCTGGCCGGCCAGGTCGAGCAGGCGGCCGGGGGTGCCGACGACGATGTCGACGCCCTTCTGCAGCGCCTCGACCTGCGGCTCGTAGGCGCGGCCGCCGTACACGGCGAGGACGCGGACGTCGCGGACCTTGCCGGCGGTCTGCAGGTCGTTGGTGACCTGGGTGCACAGCTCGCGGGTGGGCACCACGATGAGGGCCTGCGGGCTCTCGGTCAGGTCGTCCTCGGTGGCGCGGCCGGCGTCCACGTCGGCGCGCACGACGACCCGCTCGATGAGCGGGAGGCCGAAGCCGAGGGTCTTGCCGGTGCCCGTCTTAGCCTGGCCGATGACGTCGTGGCCGGTCAGCGCGACCGGCAGGGTCATCTCCTGGATCGGGAAGGGGTGGACGATGCCGACGGACTCGAGGGCCTCGGCGGTCTCCGGGAGGATGCCCAGGTCCCGGAAGGTGGTCTTGGGGGTCTCGGTGGTGGACAGGGTGCTGCCTCTTCCATGGTGGGGGCCGAGAGCGAGTCAGGTGCAGCGGGCGGCCCCGCGCGTTCGGGCCTCGGGCCCGTCACTGCGTGGGGGTCGCACAACCGCGCCCGCCCCTGGGCGGCCGGCCGGCCGGCGCCCCGTCACGGGGCGTCGTCGGCGGCGCCGGGGAGGATTCCCGTGAGGGGCTGGCGCGGGACCTGCGCCGGGCGGCGCGGTCCGCGGCGGCCCTCGCTCGGCCACTGATGCGGTGCCTGGGCCCGAAGTCCGGGCCAAGGTCGGAGCCGATCGGCTCTCCGACCGGGCATCCGCGTACGTGAGTGCCGGGTGCGTGTCGGTGCTGTGCACGTCTGCGCGGCCTGCCACCAGTGGCGGGCCGCGCGATCACACCAGGCCTCACTACCACCATACAGGGGCGCGACGACTCGAACACGTGACGCGCCTTACTCCGTTCCCGACCGGCCCGGCTAGGGTGGCGAGCCATGGAGTCTCAGGAATCTGGCGATGTCACCCCGATCGGCGCGACCACCTCGATCGGCGACTGGGCGTCCTGCTCGGCCGACCCGGGCTACCGGGCCGCGGTGCTCGACCTGCTCGGCGCGCTGGCGTACGGCGAGCTGAGCGCGTTCGAGCGGCTGGCGGAGGACGCGAAGTTCGCGCCCGGTCTGGTCGACAAGGCCGCGCTGGCCCGGATGGCGTCCGCCGAGTTCCAGCACTACCAGCAGCTGCACGACCGGCTGGCCGAGGTCGGGGCGGACCCGACCGAGGTGATGACCCCGTTCGTCGAGCCGCTGGAGGCCTTCCACCGGCTGACCGCCCCCTCCGACTGGCTGGAGGGCCTGGTCAAGGCGTACGTCGGCGACGCGATCGCCACCGACTTCTACCGCGAGGTCGCCGTCCGGCTGGACGACGACACCCGGGACCTGGTGCTGAAGGTGATGGCCGACACCGGGCACGCCGAGTTCGCGGTCGAGCGGGTGCGGCAGGCCATCGACGAGGACCCGCGGGTCGGCGGGCGGCTGGCGCTGTGGGGCCGGCGGCTGATGGGCGAGGCGCTCAGCCAGGCCCAGCGGGTGGTGGCGGAGCGCGACGCGCTGTCGAACCTGCTGGTCGGCGGGTCGGGCGTGGAGGGCTTCGACCTGGTCGAGGTCGGCAAGATGTTCACCAGGATCACCGAGGCCCACACCCGGCGGATGGCGGCCCTCGGCCTCGCGTCCTAGGGGCCGTGTCTTCGCAGGCGCCCGGCGGTCGCTCCAGGGGCGCGTGGGGGCACCTCCCGGCCGGAGGCCGGGGGAGAACTGCGCATTCCGGGGGCGGGTGTCACGACAGCACCGGGCCGGGCGTGATCCGTACGGCGGCCCGCATCCGCATCGCGCAGTTCCACCCGCTCCTTGTGGTGCACCCCTGACCTTTGGAGCCGTGCCCTAGTCGGTCTCCCCGCCGGGGTCCCCGTCGGGTGTCCGGCGGTGTCTTCAGGCCGGCCGGTGGCGGCCGGGGTGCCGGCCGCCGGTCCGGTCGACCAGGTCGGGCCGGGCCAGGACGGAGACCAGCAGCACCGAGCAGACCGCGCTGAGGGCCAGCGAGACGCCGGGCGCCTGCTCGTTCAGCGTGAAGCGGGCGATCAGCCCGGCGAGCAGGGCCGAGACGACGGCGGTCGAGACCGTCAGGGTGCGGGCCGCCGGGAAGTACTCGGGCAGCAGGACCAGGGCGCCGGCCCCCACGGCCAGGCCGATGAGCGCGTAGGCGATCGTCTCCACCAGCACGGGCGGCCTCCCGGGGTCGTACGGCGTGTGCCTGACCCGGCCCATACCCGGGGCCGCCGGTGCGTACGCGCTCGGCGGGCGATCTCCCCCGCCCGGCCCCGGCCCGCGGCCGCCCCGGCCCCACCGCGAGGCCCGGGAACGGCGAAGCGCCCCGTCCTCGGGAGGAGGACGGGGCGCGGGTGGCCCTGCGGGCAGGGCCTCGGGCTCAGAGCGTGCCGAAGCCGACCTTGCGGATGCTGGGCTCGCCGATCTCCACGTACGCCAGGCGCTCGGCCGGGACGATCACGCGGCGGCCGTGCTCGTCGGCCAGCACCAGCAGCTTGGAGGTGCCCTCCAGCGCCTTGGCGATGGCACCCTCGACCTCGTCGGCAGTCTGCGGGCTCTCGAGAACGATCTCTCGGGGCGCGTTCTGCACGCCGATCTTGACCTCCACGGCTTCCGTCCCTCCGGGTTGCAGCCATCCACGCGCGTTGTTCGAACAGGCGTCCGAGATCGCCGCGCCGTACGGCTTCACCTTAGAGCACTGGCCAGGCCGTGCGGCGAAGGTCGTGGGATCGCTACTCGGCGCCCGCCGGGCGCTCGCCCGTCTCGGGGTGCATCGGGAAGCCCTTCAGGCCGCGCCAGGCCAGGCTGGCGACCAGCCGGACGGCCTCGTCGCGCGGGATCTCCCGGCCCTGCGACAGCCAGTAGCGCGCGGTGATCTGCGCCAGCCCGCAGACGCCGGCGGCCAGCAGCTTGGCCTCGGCCTCCGGCAGGTCGGTGTCCTCCGCGATGACCTTGCTGACCAGCGTCGCGCTCAGGTCGGAGGCGCGCTCCACCCGCTCGCGGACGGCCGGCTCGTTGGTCAGGTCCGACTCGAAGACCAGCCGGAACGCGCCCGACTCGCTGGAGACGTAGTGGAAGTACGCCTCCATCGTGGCGGCGACGCGGTGCTTGTTGTCGCTGGTCGCCTCGAGCGCGGTGCGGGTGGCGTCGACGAGGGCGTCGCAGTGCTTGTCCAGCAGTGCGAGGTAGAGCTCCAGCTTGCCCGGGAAGTGCTGGTACAGCACCGGCTTGCTGACGCCGGCCCGGTCGGCGATGTCGTCCATCGCGGCGGCGTGGTAGCCCTGCGCGACGAACACCTCCTGAGCGGCTCCGAGCAGCTGTTCACGGCGGGCGCTTCGCGGCAGTCGGGCACCGCGCGGACGCTCCTGCGCCTCCTGGATGGCCGTCACGGCGGTCCTCACTTCACGATCTGGGCGTCTCCGGCAGGCCCCGAGTCTACTTTTCGGTAACCGGATCTGCGCCTGGGAAAGCCGAGTAAAGCGCAGAAATCGGCTTGTCGGGAGCCCACAATACGACCCGCGTGCGCCCCGTCCACAGGGTGAGACGGGCCGGGGTACTGGGGAAACGGCACCTGCGCTCACTACGATCGTCCTCCATGAGCGCTGATCAGCAGGTGCAGAGCGAGCCCGGGCCCCACCGCACGGTCGAGGTGCCGGGCGCGGTGCTCGCGGTCGGACCGCGCGTCCCCGCGGCGGACGGCCTGCCGCCCGCGCTCTTCGTGCACGGCCTCGGCGGCTCCGCCGACAACTGGTCCGACCTCATGGCCGAGCTGGCCGACGAGGTCTCCGGCGAGGCGATCGACCTCCCCGGCTTCGGCTGGTCGGCGCCGCCGCAGGACGGCAACCTCACCCTCAGCGGCCACGTCCGCGCGGTGATCGGCTACCTGGAGAAGACCGCCCGCGGGCCCGTGCACCTGTTCGGCAACTCGCTCGGCGGCGCCGTCTCCGTCCGGCTCGCCGCGCTCCGCCCCGACCTGGTGCGCAGCCTCACCCTGATCTCCCCGGCCCTGCCCGAGCTGCCCCCGCAGCTCAGCGCCTGGCCGACCGCCGCGCTCGCCGTCCCCGGCGTCCCCGCGCTGCTGCGCCGCCGGGCCGCCACCCACGGCAAGAACGCCGAGCAGGCCACCGACGAACTGCTGCGCCTGGTCTACGCCGACGTCGACGGGATCCCCGCCGACCGCCGGGACCGCGCGGTGGCGGAGTACCGGCGCCGCCTCGGGCTGCCCTACGCGCTGCAGGCCAGCATCGGCTCGGCCCGCGGCATCGTGTCGGCCTACACCGAGCGCGGCGAGCAGGCGCTCTGGCGGCAGGCCGCGCACGTCAAGGCGCCGGTGCTGCTGGTGTACGGGATGAAGGACAAGCTGGTCTCCTACCGCTCCGCGAAGCGGGCCTGCGAGGCATTCCCCGACGCCCGCCTGCTGGTGCTGCCCGACTCCGGGCACGTCGCGATGATGGAGCACCCCGGGCAGGTCGCCCGGGCCGTCCGGGAACTGCTGGCCGAGGCCTGACGGCCGCGGTCCCCGGCGACCACCGGGGACCCTCGACGACCCCGACGACCCCGACGACTTTCGACGACCCCCTGGACCCCGGCCGTTGCCCGGCCGGCGGCCGGTCCGACCGGACCGGGGGC
>NZ_JBEYFP010000013.1:0-42041 GCF_040634455.1 Kitasatospora sp. NPDC007106 | reverse complement strand
GCCGAGGCGGGCACCCCGGCCGCTTCGCCGCCCGCGGCCGACCCGGGGGCGCCCTCCGCCGGGGCCGGGGCGGACCCGTCCGGACGGGTCCGTGCGGTTCCGCCGCAGGCCGGGCACCGTCCGGCCGGGGAGCCGGTGTCCGCCGCGGGCCGGGTCCTCGCTGCCCACGGCGGCCTGCTCGCGGGCCTGGCCGGCCTGGCCGGCCTGGCGTGCCTGGCGGCCGCCGGACTGCTGCTGCGGCGGGTGTTCGCCCGCGGTCCGGGCAGTCGCCGCAAAGACTGATGCATCGTCAGTTCGTTTCGGTGGGCGGGGAGTCGACACGCCCAACGTGCCTGAAATGTCCCATTTGATGACTTGTCAACCTAGCCTGGAATCCGGTGCAGGCCGCCCTCGCCCGATCCGGCCGCCCCGCCTTGCCGCACCCGAACCCGAGGACCGTGCATGGACGTCACCCGCGACTCATCGCCACGACCCGCCCCCCGGCCCGCCGGCCCGCCCGACGCGGCGGCGGGCGGCCCCGGAGCCGGAACGGCCGGATCCACCGCCGCCACCGGCAAGGCCCAGCCCGTCCGCGCCGACAGCGGCGGCCTCACCGCCCCGGGCCCCGGCAGGACCCCCCGGGCCGCGGCGCCGGAGGACCCGCCCACCCGCCAGCTGACCCCCGTCCGCGCCGACTCGGACACCGAGACCCCCGCGACCCGCCGGCCGCCCCGCGTCGACCAGGCGCTGCGCGAACGGCACGCCTTCGCGCTGCCCGGCTGGCTGGCGCTGCTGCTCCTGCTGCTGGGCACCACCGGACTGCTGGTGATCCTCGTCCGCGCCGGCGTGCTGCCCGAGTTCGAGGCGCTGCCGGACATCCGGACCGGGGCCGTGCGCCGCGGCGGGCCCACCGGGCTGAGCGGCGCGGAGATCGCCGCCGTCGCCGCCGTCGGCCTGCTGCTGGTGGCCGTACTGGCCGGGCTGCTCTCCAACCCCGGCGGCGAGGCCAGGGTGCTCACCCGCTGGGGCCGCTACCGCGGCACCGTCCGCCGGGCCGGCCTGCTGTGGGTCAACCCGCTGGTCCGCCGCCGCCGCGTCGACGTACGGCTGCGCCACTGGCGCAGCGACCCGGTGACGGTCACCGACCGCACCGGCACCCCGATCGTCGTCCGGCTGCTGGTCGTCTGGCGGGTCCGGGACACCGCCCGGGCGGTGCTGTCGGTGGCCGCGCACGAGGCGTACCTGCGCGAACAGATCCACGCCGTGCTCAGCCGCACCGCCAGCCGGCTGCCCTGCGACTCCAACGCCGGCCCCGGCCCCGCGCTTCGGGACGGCCAGTGGTTCGCCGACGAGCTCAGCCGCGCCCTCGCCGCCGAGGCCCACCCGGCCGGCCTGGAGGTGTACTCGGTCCAGCCGATCGCCCTCGACTACGCACCCGAGGTCGCCGAGTCGATGCGCCGCCGCCGCCTCGCCGACCTGGACGCGGGACTGCGGACCGTCCTGGTCGACGACGCCGTCGAGGCCGCCGCGCTCGCCGTCCGCCGCCTCGAACGCGCCACCGCCCACCAGCTCGACGAGGCCGCCCGCAGCGCCCTGATGGAACAACTGCTGGTGGCCTTCGTCGCCCCGGCCGGGGTCAGTGCCCCGGTGCCCGCGCCGGCCGTCCGGCCGGCCCGCAAGGAGCCCGCCGGACGCAAGGAGGGGCGGCCGGCGTGACCGCGCCCGCCGGTCGCTGCCCACCTGCTCCACCCGCTCCACCCGCTCGACCCGCTCGACCGCTCCGCCCGTCCGGGGCAGCCGCCCGTCCACAGCCCGTGGACGGGCGGTTGCCGTCCGGGGACGCACCCTCAGGCGGAAGCCGCGTCCAGCAGGGCGAGCTCCTCCTCCGCCAGCCGCAGGTCGATCGCGGCCAGCAGCGGCGGCAGCTGCTCGGCGGTACGGGCGGACGCGATCGGCGAGGCCACCGTCGGCCGGGCGGCCAGCCAGGCCAGCGCCACCGTGGCGGGCTCCACCCCGCGGGCGGCGGCCACCTTGTCCAGCGCCTCCAGCACCAGCGGACCCCGCGGCTCCGCCAGGTACCGGGCCGCCCCCTGGGCGCGGGCGCTCGGCACCTCACCGCCGCCCGGGCGGTACTTGCCGGTCAGGAACCCGGAGGCCAGCGCGTAGTACGGCACGGCGGACAGCCCGTTCGCCGCCACCACGCCCGCCAGGGGGCCCTCGTAGGTCCCGCGGGAGACCAGGTTGTAGTGCGGCTGCACCGCCACGTACCGGGCCAGGCCCTCGCGGTCGGAGAAGGCCAGCGACTCGGCGAGCCGGTCGGCGCCGATGTTCGAGGCGGCGATCTCGCGGACCTTGCCCTCCCGCACCAGCTCGTCCAGCGCCGTGACGATCTCCTCCACCGGCGTCGCCGGGTCGTCCCGGTGGGTGTAGAAGAGGTCGATCCGCTCGATGCCCAGCCGGACGAGCGACTCCTCGGCGCCCCGCTTGATGTTCGACGCCCGCAGACCGGGCGCGTCCGGGTGCATGCCGACCTTGGTGGCGATCACGACCCCGTCGCGGTTGCCGCGGCTGCGCAGCCAGGTGCCGATCACGGTCTCGGACTCGCCGCCGGTGTTGCCGGGCACCCAGGACGAGTACATGTCGGCGGTGTCGACGAAGTTGCCGCCGGCCGCCGCGTAGGCGTCGAGGACGGCGAAGGACTGGGCCTCGTCCGCCGTCCAGCCGAAGACGTTGCCGCCGAGGCAGAGCGGCGAGACGGCCAGGTCGGAGGTGCCGAGGGTCACCCGGCGGGCGTCGGTGCGGTAGTCGGTCATGCCGCGAGTCAACCCGATCCGCGGGCGGGCTGTTCCGCAGCCCGGCCGGAGTTCACGGCGCTGTCGCACGGGCGTAGCACGTGCAGGTGGGGGGAGCGTGTGGAGATCACCCCACCGAGGGGTCCGGGGTGTTCCGCGGGCGGCCGCGTTGGCTAGAGTCCTCGCCATGGCTGACAACGACTACGACCCCGCCGGCAGCACCCAGATGTTCCGGGCGTTCGTCGACGAGACCCCGGCCCCGCAGGCCCCCGGCTCCGTCAACACCTACGGCAGCAGCTCCTCCGGCCGGGGCGGTGTGATCGCCGCCGTGGTGGTGGTCGCCCTCCTCGTCGTCGGCGGCGTGGTCTGGCTCGCCGTCAAGTAGCCGGCGTCGAGCAGGCGGCCCGGAGCGCGGGCCCCGGGGTGCGGCGCGGTCCCTACACTGATCGGGCCCGCGCCCGCCGTCCCCCGCGCACCAGGAGGCCTTCCGTGACCCAGCCCACCGAGACCGCGCGCAGTCTGGGCCTCAGAGGTGCCGTGAACGCCCGTGACCTGGGCGGCTACCGGACGGCCGACGGCCGGGTGCTCAAGCCGGGCACCGCCCTGCGCGCGGACGCGCTCAACCGGCTCGGCGAGGACGACCTCGCCCTGCTCGCCGACCACGGGCTGCGCCAGATCGTCGACCTGCGCAGCCTCGACGAGGTCCGCGAGGCCGGCCCGGACATCGTCCGCGGGCTGCCCACCGCCGAGATCGCCGCCGCGGAGCTCTCCGCCACCCCGATGACCGTCGAGCGGACCACCGACGACGGCATCACCCTGCACCACCTGCCTGTCTTCGCCCGCGAGTTCGACATCTACGTCGCGCTGCGCAACGCGCTCGCCGACCGCGACGCCGACAAGCAGCGCGCCCTGCTCGGCGACGGCCGGGCCGAGGGCATGATGATCGGCCTCTACCGCTGGTTCGTCACCGACGCCGTCGCCCGCGAGCGCTTCGCCACGGTGGTCCGGCTGCTCGCCGAGCCCGGCGGCACCCCGCTGCTTTTCCACTGCTCGGCCGGCAAGGACCGCACCGGCTGGGTGGCCGCCCTGGTGCTGACCGCCCTCGGCGTCGACCGTGACACCGTCTACGCGGACTACCTGCTCACCAACGAGCGCTCCGCCGCCATCGTCGAGCACGTGGTGGACAGCTTCGGCACCCGCGGCCTGATGAAGGAGCCCGCGCTGCTGCTGCCGATCTTCCGCGCGGACCGGAACTACCTCGACGCCGCGTTCGAGGAGGTCGCCGCGGGCTGGCCGACCTTCGAGGACTTCTGGCGCGACGGCCTCGGCCTGGACGGCGCCGTACTGGACGGGCTGCGCGCCAACCTGCTCGCCTGACCCGCCCCGGCGCCGCCCGGACCGTCCGCCGCCCCCGGTCGCCCCGGGCCTCCCCGGCGGCTCCCGGAAGTCCTTCGTCAGCCCTCCGTCAGCCCTCCGAGGTCAGCCCGGCCCGGAGCTGGGCGAGGGTCTTGGTGAGCAGCCGGGAGACGTGCATCTGGGAGATCCCGATCTCCTCGCCGATCTGCGACTGCGTCAGGTTGCCGAAGAAGCGCAGCATGATGATCCGCCGCTCGCGCGGCGGCAGCTTGGCCAGCAGCGGCTTCAGCGACTCGCGGTACTCCACGCCCTCCAGCGCCAGGTCGTCGTAGCCGAGCCGGTCGGCCAGCGGGCCCTCGCCGTCCTCCTCGCTGGGCGCGGAGTCGAGCGAGGAGGCGGTGTACGCGTTGCCGACGGCGAGGCCCTCGACGACGTCCTCCTCGCTGACGCCGAGGCAGACCGCCAGCTCGGCGACGGTGGGGGAGCGGTCGAGCTTCTGCGAGAGCTCGTCGCCCGCCTTGGTGAGGGCCAGCCGCAGCTCCTGCAGGCGCCGGGGCACCCGCACCGACCAGCTGGTGTCCCGGAAGAAGCGCTTGATCTCGCCGACCACCGTCGGCATCGCGAAGGTCGGGAACTCCACCCCGCGGTCCGGGTCGAAGCGGTCGATTGCCTTGATCAGGCCGATCGTGCCGACCTGGACGATGTCCTCCATCGGCTCGTTGCGGCTGCGGAACCGCGCCGAGGCGTAGCGCACCAGCGGCAGGTTGAGCTCGATCAGGGTGTCGCGGACGTAGGTGTGCTCCGCGCTGCCCGGCTCCAGCGCCGCCAGCCGGCGGAAGAGCGAGCGCGAGAGCGTCCGGGTGTCCAGCGGGCGCTCGCCGACCACCGGGTCGGCCGTCCGCACGGGCCCGGCCGCCCCGGCGGCCTCCGTCGTGCCGGTGGCACCGACGTCCCCTGCGGCGGCCCCGGGCGGCGGTGCGCCGACCGGCTCCTGCTCCCCGGCCTGCTGCTGCGGGAACGCCCGCAGCACGGCCCGCACCCCGGCCGCCCGCTCCCCAGGGATCTCCTCGACGACCGCACCGACCGGTTCTCCGGACACGCGCCCCACCCCCTCGTGACTGACTGTTCAACGGGCACCAGCACAGCGTGGTTCCCGCATCGGACCCTCCCTCCACCCCCCATACCGGCCCACCGGCCCCGGCAAACCCGGCCGTCGCGAGATGTCACACGGCGGTAACGCGGCGCGATCTTCCGACGGGCTCACTCCTCCCAGGAGTTGCCGGTCCGCAGCCGGGTGAGGATGCGCGACAGCAGCCGGGAGACGTGCATCTGGGACATCCCCAGCTCGGTGGAGATCTGCGACTGCGTCAGGTTGGCGAAGAAGCGCAGCATGATGATCCGCCGCTCCCGCTCGGGCAGCTGCACCAGCAGGTGGCGGACCATGTCCCGGTGCTCGACGTCGGCGAGCGCGGAGTCCTCGTAGCCGAGCCGGTCCAGCAGGGCGAGTCCGCCCTCGTGCTCCTGCGCCGCCTCCAGCGAGGCGGCGTTGTACGCCCGGCCGGCGTCCAGGCAGGCCCGGACGTCCTCCTCGGGGATGCGCAGACAGGCGGCGATCTCCGGCACCTTGGGCGACCGCCCGTGGGTGACGGTCAGCTCCTCCATCGCGCCGCTGACCTGCACCCACAGCTCCTGGAGCCGGCGCGGCACGTGCATGGTGCGGACGTTGTCCCGGAAGTAGCGCTTGATCTCGCCGAGGATGGTCGGCAGCGCGTACGTCGGGAACTGCACGCCGCGGCTCGGGTCGAAGCGGTCGATGGCGTTGATCAGGCCGATCGTGCCGACCTGGACGATGTCCTCCATCGGCTCGCTGCGGCTGCGGAAGCGGGTGGCCGCGTACCGGACCAGCGGGACGTTGATCTCGATCAGGGCGGCCCGGACGCGTTCGCGTTCCGGGGCGTCCGGGGGCAGTTCGGCGAGCCGCTCGAAGAGGACCCGGGTGAGCGTGCGGACGTCCACCGGGGTGCGGGTGCCGCTCTGGCGGTCCCTCAGCCCGGCGGCCTTCAGCTCCGCGACGAGACTGTCCGCGGGCGGCGGGGCGGACTGCTCCCCGTCGGTGCCCCGCGCGCTGTCCTGTGTCCGCACGGACACGTCACCCCTCCCAGAGTCGACATCTGCGATCCGGCCGCCGCCTGGGCGGCCCGGCCGTGCTCACCACCTCGCCAGATCCGGCAAAACCGGTCATAGCATCACAAGTCGTCCACATCGGCGGCAAGCACCGCTCGTAGGCGTGTTGGCTGACAGTGCACCGTCGGCCGATGTGTGCTGCGGCCCCCCGCCCGGGGTCGGGGCGGAGGGCCGAGTGGTAGTGCGTATGCGATGCGACTGTGCGGGGATCAGACCTCGACGTCGGCGATCACCCAGGTGGCGAACTCCCGCCACTGGCCCGCGGCGGCCTGGTGGGCCGGGTGGGTCAGGTAGGCCTGCAGCGCGTCCCGGTCCTCGACCAGGCTGTTGATCGCGTAGTCGTAGGCGATGTCGCGCACGGTGGTGTTCCAGCCGCACTCCCACTCGCGCAGCTCGGGGATCTGCGGGCCGAGCTCCTCGAACGCCTTCGCGCCGGCGATCGCCCGCTCGTCGTCCTTCAGGACGCCGTCGTTGAGCTTGAACAGGACCAGGTGCCGGATCACGATGCCGCTCCTAGCTGGAAGGGTGGACGAACCCCGCCACGGTAGCCGCTGACCGGCCGGGCTCAGTTCACCAGGCCGGTCATGAAGGTCCCGACCGCCTTCGCGGCGTCCGAGATCCCCACGAAGCCGGACTGCACCAGCTCCGCCGCCCGGGTGGGCGACGTGATGATCGTGTAGATCACGAAGATGAGCAGGAGATACATGCCGATCTTCTTCGCCTGAGCCATCGAACGGGCCTGCCTCCCTGCCGCGGGGCCGCCGTCGCTCTCCCCGGGCGCCCTCCTGCTGCTGCGCAGCTTATCCACCGGACGGCCCATCGGGTGAGAGCGGCGTTCACTCCCCGGGACGAAGGTCCCCGCGAGTGGGGGCTTTGTACGGGTGCCCGCCCGCGGGCGGTGGCGCACGATGGAGGAGTGCCGCGGGATCTGGCAGGAATCCCCGGTGCAGGGAACCGGGACTCCCCGCTGTGGGACCGTGCGCCGCAGCTTCCCCCTGATGCGGCGCCGGTGGTGGGAGTCCCGACGGGGGCGCGGCCCGTTTCCCCCGGGGCCGCGCCCCCTCCGGCACCCCGAACGCACCCCCCGAACGCCACCCGGCCCCGAGCCCGGTGGCGTTTCCTGCTTCCCCTGACGTCCCGCCAGCGGCCCCCGGCCGCCCGCGCGTTCACCCGCGCGGCCCGGGGGCACGTCGAAGGGCCCCGACCGGTTCGGTCGGGGCCCTTCGTGAAGCGGTAGCGGTGGGATTCGAACCCACGGTGGAGTTGCCCCCACACACGCTTTCGAGGCGTGCTCCTTTGGCCGCTCGGACACGCTACCGAGAGAGACTCTACCGGACGGGTCGGGCGGTGACGAAATCCGTATTCAGCGCTGGGTCTCGAAGAAGGCCAGCAGCTGTGCGGAGCATTCCTCGGCGAGCACACCGGGGACGACCTCGGGGCGGTGGTTCAGTCGGCGGTCGCGCATCACGTCGAAGAGCGAGCCTGCCGCGCCGGCCTTGGGGTCGAGGGCGCCGTAGACCACCCGGTCGATCCGGGAGAGCACCAGCGCCCCGGCGCACATGGTGCACGGCTCCAGGGTGACGACCAGGGTGCAGCCGCCGAGGCGCCACTCGCCGACGGCCGCGGCCGCCTGCCGGATCGCCACCACCTCGGCGTGCCCGGTCGGGTCGCCGTCCGCCTCGCGCACGTTGTGGCCGCGTCCGATCACCGCGCCGTCGGGCCCGAGCACGAGCGCCCCGACCGGTACGTCCCCGGTGGAGGTGGCCAGTGCCGCCTCGTCCATGGCGAGGCGCATCAGGTCCTTCCACCGGTCGCGTACCGGGTCGGGGCGGACGGGGGCCGGAAGGGGGTGGATCTGCGGGGCGGGTGCGGACGGCATGGCACCAGTGTCGGGCACCGGCTCGGGCGCTACCGAACGGCCTCCAGGACCTCGCCCGCGCCGAGCGCGTCGGCGATCTCGGCGAGCGCGTCGCCGGGCACCGCGCCCTCGCCGGCCAGGCCCAGGAGGTCCTTGGCGGACAGGCCGAAGTCGGCGAGCAGGTCGGAGTCCCCGAGCGGCCCCGCCTGGGCGCCGGCCGGACCGGCTGCGTCCTCGTTCTCGTCCGCGTCGTCCGCGGCCTCCAGCGCGGCCTCCTCGTCGTCCTCGACGTCCGCGACCAGGGCGTCGATGTCGTCGAAGTCCTCGGCCTCGATCAGTTCGTCGGTCAGCACCGAGCCGTACGAGCTGCGCGCCGCGGCGGCACCGTCGGAGACGAAGATGCGCGGGTCCTCCTCGCCGTCCACGCGGACGACGGCGAACCAGGCGTCCTCCTGTTCGATGAAGACCAGGACGCTGTCGTCGTCCTGGGCGGCCTCCCGGGCCAGGTCGGCCAGGTCGGCCAGGGTTTCGACGTCGTCGAGCTCCGTCTCGCTCACATCCCACCCGCCATCGGTGCGAGCAAGCACTGCAGCGAAGTACGCCACCAGGGACACTCCCAAGATTGGTCTCGGCTGTAGGCGATCTCGGGCGAACGCGGTCTGGCCGCCCCCGCGCCAGAAACGGTCCGCTGTTCGGACCGTCCCTCCGGCATCGTGACAGAAAGCCCGGCGCTGCGGGGGGTGTTCTGCAGCGCGTCTTTGCAGGTCGTGTCGGAATGGCTGGTCGGCGGCCGACCAGTCGCGGACTCCTCCGTCAGATGCGGAAGGTTCGCATCCGCATGGCCTCGCGCATCCGCCGCTCCTTGGTGCGCCGGGGCTGCACCCGGGCCCGCAGCTCGCGCGCCTCGGCGAGCTCGCGGAGGAACAGGGCGCGGCGCTTGCGGCGCTGCGCCTCGGTCTCGGGGGCGTCGGGCCCCGACTCGTCTGTCGAGCCGGCCCCGGGGTCCGGGTTGCTCTTCATACGGTCCGACTTTCCCAGAAGTGTCCGCTTGATACCAGGGCGAAGGTCTCGGTTCGGCTTCCCCGGTCCCGGCCCGTCCACACCTCGTTCCCGGCCGCTCCCCGGCGAGTCGTACGCACGTGCCCGTGCCCGTTATGGTCGAGACATGCGTCTCCACGTCGTCGACCACCCCCTGGTCGCCCACAAGCTCTCCACCCTGCGCGACGAGCGCACCGACTCGCCGACCTTCCGCCGCCTGACCGACGAGCTGGTCACCCTGCTCGCCTACGAGGCCACCCGGAACGTCCGGACCGAGCCGGTGGAGGTCACCACCCCGGTCGCCGTCACCACCGGCACCCGGCTGAGCCACCCGCGGCCGCTGGTCGTCCCGATCCTGCGGGCCGGTCTCGGCATGCTGGACGGCATGACCCGGCTGCTGCCGACCGCCGAGGTCGGCTTCCTGGGCATGGTCCGCAACGAGGAGACGCTGGAGGCGTCCACCTACGCGACGCGGATGCCCGACGACCTCTCCGGCCGCCAGGTCTTCGTCCTCGACCCGATGCTCGCCACCGGCGGCACCCTGGTCGCCGCCGTCCGGATGCTGCTCGAGCGCGGCGCCACGGACGTCACCGGCGTGGTGCTGCTGGCCGCCCCGGAGGGCGTCGCGGTGGTCGAGAAGGAGCTGGCCGACCAGCCCGTCAAGATCGTCACCGCCGCGCTGGACGAGCGCCTCAACGAGCACGGCTACATCGTCCCCGGCCTCGGCGACGCGGGCGACCGCCTGTACGGCACCGCTGGCTGATCCCACCGCGCCGGAAGCACGAAGGGCCCCGCTCCTCCGGGAGGAGCGGGGCCCTTCGCGTGGCTGCCGGTGTGCGGCGGCCGGCCGGAGCCGGGCCGTTCAGCAGGAGCCGGGCTGCGGCGACGGGGTCGGGGACGGCTTGGTGGCCTCGGCCAGGGCCGCGGCCGCCTGGGTCGGGTCGAGCAGGGCGGCGAAGCTGTCGCCGAGGACGAAGTCGACCGTCGCGTCCGTCCGGGCGTCGGCCGTCCTGGCGGCGCTCGCCACCTGCGAGCCGAGCAGCGTGGCCGCGCCGAGGCCGGCCGGACCGCTGATCACCTGCACGGTGCCGGGCACCTTCTTGTCCAGCGCGGCCGGGGCGTTGCCGACCTGGCCGATGGTGAAGCCGCGCTTCTTCAGCTCCTCCGCGGTGCGGGCGGCCATGCCGGACTTGTCGGTGGCGTTGTAGACGTTGACCGTCACCGCCTGCGGCTGCGGGACGGCGGTACTGGTGGCGCCGGGGGGCGGGGAGGCCGCGCCGGAGGCGGCGCCCGACGCCGCCGGGGCGGCCAGCGGCTTGCCGGAGGCGCCGGGGGCCGGACACGCCTGTGCGGAGGCGTGCCGGCCGCGGAAGATGTCGTAGAGCTGGACGCCGCCGAGGGCGACCAGTGACAGGGCGAGCAGGACGCCGATGCCGGCCAGCACCTTGCGGCTCCTGCGGGGAGGGCGGCCCAGGCGGGGGTAGGAGTTACCGGTGATCCGGTACTGCTTCCCCTTCAGTCCCTGGGGGGTCAGCATGCTCACGTCGGTGTCCCCCTCGTGCCAGGACAGGCTCGGACAGGCTCGGTCTCGGGTGCGGCCAAAAAGGGGCGTACGCCGGGAAATCGGCCGTTGTTCAGCAGATTAGTGCTACAGCTGCTGTGAAGGTACTAAATGATCATCATCTGGAGTACCCCGGCACCCGAAAGGATGTACCGGCGTCCTTCCGGACTGTCCGCAGGGGTCCGTGAGAGGTGGTTCGTACCCGGCCCGGGGCCGGTCAGTCCATCTCCAGCACGCGCGCGTGCAGCACCTGGCGCTGCTGCAGCGCGGCCCGCACCGCACGGTGCAGTCCGTCCTCCAGGTAGAGGTCGCCGTGCCACTTCACCACGTGCGCGAAGAGGTCCCCGTAGAACGTGGAGTCCTCCGCGAGGAGCGTTTCCAGATCGAGCTGACCCTTGGTGGTGACCAGCTGGTCCAGCCGCACCGGACGCGGCGCGACGTCCGCCCACTGGCGGGTGCTGGTCCGGCCGTGATCCGGGTACGGCCGCCCGTTGCCGATGCGCTTGAAGATCACACGGAAAGCCTACCGTCATGCGTGCGGGGGGCGCAGCAAGCGCGGCGTTACCCGTCCGGTTCCGAGTACGGCGGTTTGATGGTGGAAATCCCTTTTGCCAGCTCTGCCCGGGAGCCCGCCGAGATGACCGACCCCCACACCCCCGACGCCGCGGCGCTCCCCGCCGCCGTCCGGGCGATCGCCGACGGGTACGCCTTCACCGGCCCCGCGCTCGACCTCGGCGCCGCGATCGACGGCACCACCGCGTACCCCGCGGCGCAGGTGCGCGTCCCGCTCGGCGTGCTCAACCGGCACGGACTCGTCGCCGGCGCCACCGGCACCGGCAAGACCAAGACCCTCCAGCTCATCGCCGAACAGCTCTCCGCCCAGGGCGTCCCGGTCTTCCTCGCCGACGTCAAGGGCGACGTCTCCGGCATCGCCGCCCCCGGCGTGCCGGGCGAACGGATCGCCGCCCGCGCCGCCGAGGTCGGCCGGCCGTGGACGCCGCAGGGCTGCCCCGCCGAGTTCTACGCCCTCGGCGGGCAGGGCACCGGCATCCCCGTCCGGGCCACCCTCACCAGCTTCGGCCCGCTGCTGCTCGCCAAGGTGCTGGAACTCAACGAGACCCAGGAGGCCTCGCTCGGCCTGGTCTTCCACTACGCCGACCGGGCGGGCCTCGAACTCCACGACCTCAAGGACCTCTCCGCCGTCATCGGCTTCCTCACCTCCCCGGAGGGCAAGGAGGAGCTCAAGGGCATCGGCGGGCTGTCCGCCGCGACCGCCGGGGTGATCCTGCGTTCGCTGACCGTGCTCGACAACGAGGGCGCCGGCGCGTTCTTCGGCGAGCCCGAGTTCGACACCGCCGACCTGCTGCGCACCGCGGCCGACGGCCGCGGCACGGTCTCCGTCCTGGAACTCCCGGCGGTGCAGGACCGGCCGCGGCTGTTCTCCACCTTCCTGATGTGGCTGCTCGCCGACCTGTACCAGGAGCTGCCGGAGGTCGGCGACCTCGACCGGCCGAAGCTGGTTTTCTTCTTCGACGAGGCGCACCTGCTCTTCAAGGGCGCCTCCAAGGCCTTCCTGGAGGCGATCACCCAGACCGTCCGGCTGATCCGCTCGAAGGGCGTGGGCATCTTCTTCGTCACCCAGACGCCGAAGGACGTCCCCGCCGACGTGCTGGCGCAGCTCGGCAACCGGGTGCAGCACGCGCTGCGGGCCTTCACCCCGGACGACGCCAAGGCGCTCAAGGCCACCGTCTCGACCTTCCCGCGGTCCCCGTACGACCTCGCCGAGGTGCTCACCGGGCTGGGCACCGGCGAGGCGGTGGTCACGGTGCTGTCCGAGCGGGGCGCGCCGACACCGGTCGCGCCGACCCGGCTGATGGCCCCGCAGTCGCTGATGGGGCCGCTGGAGCCGGCCGTCCTGCGGGCCGCGGTGGACGGCTCGCCGCTGGCGCCGCGCTACCGCGACGCGATCGACCGGGAGTCCGCGTACGAGAAGCTCGCCGCACGGCCGGCCGCCCGCGCGGAGGAGCCGGCCCGGCCGGAGGCCCGCGAGCGGCCCGCACCGGCCGAGCGGCACCGGCCGGAGGCGGCGGAGCAGGAGGAGGGCGGGCTGATCGGTTCGCTGCTGCGCAGCCCGGCGCTGAAGTCCTTCGCCCGGTCGGCGGGCACCCAGCTCGGCCGCGAGATCACCCGGAGCCTGTTCGGCACCTCGCGGCGCCGCCGGTAGGGCCGGTCCGAGAGGGCGCCCGGGTGGTCACGTCGGGGACGCGCGTGGGGACACCCCGCCCCCGGATTGCGCGGTTCCCCGCGCCCCTGGATCCACTGCCTCTCACGGGAGCAGGGCGGCGCCGATGCGGTCGAGGGAGGAGAGGCGCATCAGGCCGTAGTGGTAGAACTCGACTTCGGGGACGCCGAGCTCGCGCAGGACGGCGATCTTGGCGGCCAGGTTCGCCGGGCCGTCGCAGTCCTCGGCCATCGGGCGGAGGATCACCGCCATGGCCTCCGGCCGGACGCCGTGCAGGGCGAAGGCGGCCACCTTCTCGCGGACGGCCTCCGGGGTGCGGGCGTAGCCGAGGGTCTCGATCTGGTGGGCGGCGCCCGCCAGTGACGGGAGGTCGATGCCGGAGAGCCAGCCCTTGCCGGGCCCGGCGCCGTCCATGAAGGTCAGCCGCATGCCGCCGGCGGCGGCCGTCGCGGCGAGTTCCGCGGCGAGCGTGGTGACGGTGCGGGTGGCCGCGTCCAGGTAGGCGGCGAGGGCGCCGCCGGCGAATCCGTCCAGGGCGGCCGGTTCGGCGGCCCGCTTCTCGTCGGCGAGCCGGGCGCGCAGCTCGTCCCGGACGGCGGTGCGGACCTCCTCGGCGGGGACGCCGTCGGCGGAGGCGGCGGCCAGGCAGTGCGGGCAGAAGCAGATGCCGAGCAGGGCCTCCGCGACGGGTCCGAGGTCCTCGAAGTAGCGCTCGTGGTGGTAGCCGTGGCGCAGGCCGTGGAAGTGCAGGGACTCGGCGCGGATCGCGTCCACGCCGTACCGGCCGAGGTCCTCGACCAGGGTACGGGCGTACTCGCGGACCTCGGGGTTGGCCGGGCACAGCTCGGTGAGGTGGCGGTCGCCGAAGGCGTTGGCGGGGGCGCAGTCCGGGTGCTGGAAGCCGAGCCGGTCGTTGTGGCAGAAGACCGTCCAGGCGTGCAGCTTGAGGCCTCGGCGGCCGGCCTCGGCGGCGGCCTCGGCGAACGGGTCGCGGTCGCCGATCGCGGTGGACGGCGCGGGGGCGAGGCGCCGGCCGGCCCAGCGCGCCGGGTCGGGGCGGAAGTAGGCGGCGCCCGGTTCGAGGTAGCGGACCACCCGGTGCGGGTTGTGCGGGAAGACGTCGCGGGCCTCGTGGTAGACCGAGGCGAGGGTCAGGCCGCCCACGCCGGCCCGGTCGGTAAGGTGGCCGAAGAAGGTGTCGGCGCCCTCGTCCAGCAGGTCGGTGGCGAAGGCGAGGACGGACGACTCCACGGGGCGGCTCCGGAGCAGGCGGTGCGGGTGCGGGTGCGTCCTCCACGCTAGCCCGGCACCCGGCATTGGTCTATACCTGACGGGTCGTGGCGGGCCCGGTGAGCGAGAGCGGGCGAGGACGGCAATGGCGCCGGTGTACCGGGACTACGACCACGAGGAGCTCGCGCGCGAGTACTCGCCGAGCAGCTGCGTCGAGGACATCGCGGTCGAGCTGGCCGCCTACACGGCGCGCAGCGAGGACGCGTACGCGACGCTGGAGGTCCGCCGCGACCTGCGGTACGGCCCGGCGGAGCCCGAGCTGGTCGACTTCTTCCCGCCCCGCGGGCCCGTTCCGGACGGCGGCGCCCCGCTGCACGTCTTCGTGCACGGCGGCTACTGGCAGGAGCTGGACAAGACCGACTCCGCGTTCGCCGCCCCCGACTTCACCGCCCGCGGCACCGCGTACGCCGCCGTCGGCTACGGGCTGGCCCCGCACTGGCCGCTGGACGCGATCGTCGACCAGGTCCGCCGCGCCCTGCACTGGCTGCTCGACCACGCCGAGGAGCTCGGCGTCGACCCGGGCCGCGTCCAGCTCAGCGGCAGCTCGGCCGGCGCCCACCTGGCCGCCATGGCCCTGCTCGGCCCGGCCGCCCCGAGCGGCCGCCGGGTGTCCGGTGCGGTGCTGCTCAGCGGCGTCTACGACCTGGAACCGATCGCCCTCACCTACGTCAACGACGCGCTCGGCCTGGACGCCGACGCAGCCCGCCGCAACAGCCCGCTGCACCTGCTCGCCGACGGCCCGGCGCTGCCGCCGCTGCTGCTCGTCCGCGGCGAGCACGAGACCGCCGAGTTCGGGCGCCAGCAGGAGGAGTTCGCGGCCGCCGCCCGCCGGGCCGGGGCCGCGGTGGAGACGGCGGTCGCCGCCCGGCGCAACCACTTCGACCTGCCGCTCGACCTGGGCCGCACCGACACCCCGCTCGGCGCCGCCGTGGCGGCGCAGTCGGCTGCCTAGACTGCCGTCGTACCGCCACCCGCAGTGCGACGAAGGAGAAGGTGCCCGGCCCATGACGAACCGTCCGCCGCTGCCCTACGAATTCCTGCCGAAGGTCCCGGCCTTCGAGCTGACCAGCCGTGACCTCACCGAGGGCGCCGTGATGCCGGACGCGCACGTGCACGCGCTCGGCAACGGGTCGCCGCACCTGGCCTGGTCCGGCTTCCCCGCCGAGACCCGCGGCTTCGCGGTGACCTGCTACGACCCGGACGCGCCGACCGGCAGCGGCTGGTGGCACTGGCTGGCCCTCGACCTGCCGGTGGAGACCACCGAGCTGGCCCGCGGCGCCGGCGCCTCCGACGCCGCGCTGCCCGGCGGTGCCTTCCACGCCCGCAACGACTTCCCCGGGCACAGGTACGACGGCGCCGCCCCGCCGCCCGGCCCGGCGCACCGCTACGTCTTCGCCGTGCACGCCCTGGACGTGCCCTCGCTGGGGCTCACCCCGGACACCCCGGCCGCCACGGTCGGCTTCAACATCACCTTCCACACCGTGGCCCGCGCCCTGCTGACCGTGGAGTACGCGAGCAGCTGAGCCGCCGTCCGGCCGGGCCGCCCCCGCGGAGGGGAGCGGCCCGGCCGTGCGTTCGTGCCCGGGGCCGTACGGGCACACCGCGGAGGCGGTCGCCGGGCTGCTCGCCGCGGACGGCCTCGGCCGGTTCCTCGACCGGGAGATCCGCAACCGCCACCCGTACCGTCGGGTCAGCCCTGCGCCTGCTTCGCGGACTTCGCCGCCTTGGCGGCCTTCTTCGCCTCCTGCTTGAAGGCGCGCACCCTCACCAGCGACTCCGGCCCGGTGATGTCCGCGACCGAGCGGAAGGACCCCTCCTCGCCGTACGCGCCGGCCGCCTCGCGCCAGCCCTCGGGGGCGACCCCGTACTGCTTGCCGAGCAGGGCGAGGAAGATCTGCGCCTTCTGCTTGCCGAAGCCGGGCAGCTCGCCCAGCCGCTTCAGCAACTCCCGGCCGTTTGGCGCGTCCCGCCAGACCGCCTCGGCGTCGCCGTCGTAGTGCTCGACCAGGTACTGGCAGAGCTGCTGCACCCGGTTGGCCATCGAGCTCGGGTAGCGGTGCACCGCGGGCTTCTCGGACAGCAGGGCGGCGAACTCCTCCGGGTCGGCGGCGGCGATCCGGTGCGCGTCCAGGTCGTCGGCGCCGAGCCGCTGGGCGATCGTCCACGGGCCGGTGAACGCCCACTCCATCGGGATCTGCTGGTCCAGCAGCATGCCGGTGAGCGCGGCCAGCGGGCTGCGGCCGAGCAGTTCGTCGGCCTCCGGCTGCTGCGCGAGGTGGACGGTGGTGCTCATCGGGGCGGCCCCAGGGGTGTGCGGAGGGACGGTCGGGACCTCCATCGTCGCAGCCCCGCCGCGGCCGCCGTCCGCACCATGCCACCGCCCCGGGGCGGGCGGCGCACCGGGTCGGCACCGCGGCTGACGGCGGATCGGGATTTCCGATGACCTGCGAGTAGAGATGTCAGCCGGTGTCATAATTCATTCCGCGAACCTCAAATAATGCTCAGAAAATCGTGCCGAATTCAGGCCCGGGGTTACGGAATCAGGATTTCCGGGCTACCTTCCTGCGGGTGTGCGGCCGACCCCCGCCGCACCGGAGAGGCAGCAACGACCATGAGCCCGGACACCACGACGCGCTCGAGCCGGCCCGCCGAGGCCGCCCCCGCCACCCCACCGGGTGCCGCCGGGGACGGCCACCTCAAGGCCGGACTGAAGAACCGCCACCTGTCGATGATCGCCATCGGCGGAGTGATCGGAGCCGGCCTGTTCGTCGGCTCCGGCGCCGGCATCGCCGCCACCGGCCCCGGCATCCTGCTCTCGTACACCCTGGCCGGCGCCCTGGTCGTCATGGTGATGCGGATGCTCGGCGAGATGGCCGCGGCCGACCCGCAGAGCGGGTCCTTCTCCGCCTACGCGGACCGCGCGCTCGGCCGCTGGGCCGGCTTCACCATCGGATGGCTCTACTGGTTCTTCTGGGTCGTCGTGCTGGCCGTGGAGGCCACCGCCGGCGCGAAGATCCTGCACAACTGGGTGCCGGGCGTGCCGCAGTGGGGCTTCGCCCTGCTGGTGATGGCCGTGCTGACCGCCACCAACCTGTTCTCGGTCTCCTCCTACGGCGAGTTCGAGTTCTGGTTCGCCGGGATCAAGGTGGTCGCCATCGCGGCCTTCCTGGTGGTCGGCGGCCTCGCGGTCTTCGGAGTACTGCCGGACACCACCGCGGTGGGCACGTCCAACCTGCTCGACCACGGCGGCTTCCTGCCGAACGGCATCGGCGCGGTCTTCAGCGGCATGCTGACGGTCGTCTTCGCCTTCATGGGCAGCGAGATCGTCACCCTGGCCGCCGGCGAGTCTCCCGACCCGGCCCGCGCCGTGACCAAGGCCACCAACAGCGTGATCTGGCGCATCGGCGTCTTCTACCTGGGCTCCATCGCCATCGTCGTCACCCTGCTGCCCTGGGACTCCGCGGAGGTCCTGGACAGCCCGTACGTGGCCGTGCTCAAGCACGTCGGCATCCCCGGCGCCGCCCCGCTGATGGACCTCATCGTGCTCACCGCGGTGCTGTCCTGCCTGAACTCCGGCCTCTACACGGCCTCCCGGATGGCCTTCTCGCTCGGGCAGCGCGGCGACGCGCCGAAGGCCTTCGCGAAGGTCACCGGCCGCGGCGTGCCGCTCACCGCGATCCTCGCCTCGGTGGTCTTCGGATTCGTCGCGGTGTTCTTCAACTACGAGTTCCCGGACACCGTCTTCAAGTTCCTGCTGAATTCCTCCGGCGCCGTCGCGCTCTTCGTCTGGCTCGTGATCAGCGTCTCCCAGCTCCGTATGCGGAGGATCATCGAGCGGGAATCCCCGGAGAAGCTCACCGTCCGGATGTGGCTGTTCCCGTACCTCACCTGGGCCACGATCGGAATGATCGCCTTCGTGGTGGCGTACATGTTCACCACCCACGACGGACGGATGCAGATGGTGCTGTCGCTGGTCGCCGCCGCGGTCGCGCTGGTCGCCGCGCAGGTGGTGCACCGCCGCAAGGCGGTCGCGGACACGTCCTCCTGACGGTCCATCGGACGCCTGCGCGATTGCGCCGGGCGGGCGACAGGCGGCCTGTCGCCGCCGCGGCCTCCCCCGTGCGGACCGCACGATGAACCGACGAGCAGATGGTCGGCCCCGGCCGGTACTCCCCGTACCGGCCGGGGCCGACCTGCTCGCCCGTGCGGCCCCGCCGTGCCGCCCACCGCGGCCGCCGGACCGTGCGCCACGCGCATCGCAGGCTGACGGCGGGTCGCAGGAGGCTCCGTGCACCGTTCCAGATTCCTCTCGTCCGCGCTCGCCCTCGGCACCTCGGCGGTGCTGCTGGCGGTCGCCGCGGCCGCCCCCGCCGGCGCCGCGCCACCCGGCCGGGTGACCGTCGCCGACCCGGCCCAGTACGTCAACGCCTTCGTCGGCACCAAGCAGGGCGCCCCGGACTTCGGCAACGGCGGCGGCGCGGGCAACACCTTCCCCGGCGCGTCCGCCCCGCTCGGCATGGTGCAGTGGAGCCCCGACACCGCCACCTACCAGCACGGCGGCTACTCCTGGGACGACCACCGGATCAGCGGGTTCAGCCTCACCCACATCTCCGGCGCGGGCTGCGGCGACTACGGCACCACCCCGTTCATGCCCGTCCTGGACGGCAGGCCGGTCGCCCACTCCGACTTCTCGCACGCCGACGAGAGCACCGCCCCCGGCGCGTACGCCGTCACCTTCGGCAACGGGCTGAGGACCGAACTCGCCGCCACCCAGCGCTCCGGCATCGCCCGCTTCACCTACCCCGCCGGCCACACCGCCTCGCTCACCGTCGACGCCGGCAAGGCCTTCAACAGCGCCACCGGCTCGATCACCATCGGCGCCGACAACCTCTCCGGCTGGACGGAGAGCGGCGGCTTCTGCGGCACCGGCAACCGCTACCGGGTCTACTTCCACGCCCAGTTCGACCGGCCGTTCAGCAGCGCCGGGATCGTCCGCACCGGCGGCGCGGGCCAGGGCACGGTCGACACCGACCGGCGCAGCGCCACCGGCGCGAGCGAGGGCATCGCCCCGCAGCCCGCCCGCACCGAGGGGGAGCGCGAACGCCGCTCCGGCCAGGGCGTCGACCAGCACCCCGACCGGGAGCGGGCCGCCTCCGGCGCCCAGGCGCTGGTCTCCTTCGACACCGGCCAGGACCGCACCGTCACCGCCCGGGTCGGCCTCTCCTTCGTCAGCGCCGAGGGCGCCCGCGCCAACCTGCTCGCCGAACAGCGCGGCGCCCCCTTCGACGAGCTCCGCACCGCCGCCCGCGCCGGCTGGAACGACCTGCTCGGCCGGATCGCCGTCGACGGCGGCACCACCGCCCAGCGGCGCATCCTCTACACCGCGCTCTACCACGCCCTGCTGCACCCCAGCGCGATCAGCGACGCCGACGGCCGCTACCCCGGCTTCGACGGGAGGATCCGCACCGCCAGGCCCGGCCACACCCAGTACGCCGACTTCTCCGGCTGGGACGTCTACCGCTCCCAGGTCCAACTGCTCGCCCTGCTCGACCCGGCCAGGGCCGCCGACGTCGCCCAGTCCGTCACCGACCAGGGTGCGAGCGCCGGCTACCTGGACCGCTGGACCCTCGCCAACGGCGGCACCGGCGTGATGGTCGGCGACCCGCTGCCGATCGTCGCCAGCTCGATCCACGCCTTCGGCGGCACCGACTTCGACGCGGCCGCCCTGCTGCGGATCGCCACCGACGGCAGCCGCGACACCCGCCAGCGGCCCGGCCACGGCCCCTACGACACCATCGGCTACATCCCGGCCGACGCCGGCGGCGTCTGGGGCTCCGCCGCCACCACCCTGGAGTACACCAGCGCGGACTTCGCGCTCGCCCAACTCGCCGGCCGGATCGGCGACACCGCCGCCCACGACGCGCTGATGCACCGCTCCGCGAACTGGCGCAACCTGATCAACAGCGGCAGCGGCTGGATCCAGCCCCGCGACACCGACCACTCCTGGCCCGACTTCCGGCCCGCCCAGCAGGACCAGTTCGTCGAGGGCAGCGCCGCCCAGTACGCCTGGATGGTCCCCTACAACCACCGCGGGCTGTTCGACGCGATGGGCGGCGACGCGGCGGCGGTCGCCCGGCTGGACGACTTCTTCACCGAGCTCAACGGCGGCCCCGACTCGGAACACGCCTACCTCGGCAACGAGCCCTCGGCGAACACCCCGTGGGCCTACGCCTACGCCGGCCGCCCCTACCGCACCCAGGACGTGGTGCGCCGGGCGCTGACCACGCTGTTCGCCGACGCGCCGGACGGCGAGCCGGGCAACGACGACCTCGGGCAGATGTCCTCCTGGGTGGTCTGGGCGGCGCTCGGGATGTACCCGCAGGCTCCCGGCCGGTCCGAACTCGTGCTGGCCAGCCCGCTGTTCCCGGGGATCACGATCCGCCGCGGCAACGGCGCGGTGATCGACGTGGACGCCCCCGGGGCCTCCGCCGCCGTCCGCTACGTGCACGCGCTCGCCGTGGACGGCGCCGCGAGCAACCGGCCCTGGCTGAGCGAGGACTTCGTCCGCCGCGGCGGCACCCTGGCCTACACCCTCGCCGACGCGCCCGACCCGGCCTGGGGCGGCGCCCGCGCCGACGCGCCGCCGTCCTTCGACGTCGGCCCGGCCCGCCCGGCCACCGGTGCGGTCACCGGCCTCGGCGCCAAGTGCGCCGACGTGCGGGGGAGTTCGACCGAGAACGGGACGCCCGTCCAGCTCGCCGAGTGCACCGGCGGCGCCGCCCAGCAGTGGACCACCGCTTCCGACGGCACCCTCCGCGCCCTCGCCAAGTGCCTCGACGTGGACGGCAGTTCGGTCTTCAACGGGGCCGCCGTCCAGCTCTGGGACTGCAACGGCACCGGCGCCCAGCAGTGGTGGCCGCGCGCCGACGGATCGCTGCTCAACCCGCCCTCCGGCCGCTGCCTGGACCTGCCCGGCAGCAACACCGCGAGCGGCACCCGACTGCAACTGTGGGACTGCAACGGCACCGGCGCCCAGCGCTGGACCGTACCCGCCTGACACGGAGGACCGACATGACCGACCGGAGCGCGGGCACCGGCGACCGGGAGCTCTCCCGGGAGCGCGCCGACCTGCTGGAGACCCTCGACAAGCACCGCGGATTCCTCCGCTTCACCGTCCGCAACCTCACCGACGACCAGGCCGCGCAGCGCACCACCGCCAGCGAGCTCTGCCTCGGCGGCCTGATCAAGCACGTCACCGGCGTCGAGGCCCGCTGGATGCGGTTCGCGGTCGGCGGCGCGACCGCCATGCGCAGCGAACCCGTGGACTGGGAGGGCCAGTTCAGGATGGGCGAGGGCGAGACCCTGGCCGGCCTGCTGGACGCCTACACGCGGACGGCCGCCGAGACCGACCGCCTGGTGGCCGACCTGGACCTGGACACCGCCCACCCGCTGCCCGAGGCGCCCTGGTTCGAGCCGGGCGCCACCTGGTCCGTCCGGCGGGTGTTGCTGCACGTCATCGCCGAGACCTCCCAGCACGCCGGGCACGCCGACATCATCCGCGAATCCCTGGACGGGGCCAAGACCATGGGCTGACCCGGCCCGGCCCCACCCACCCGCTCACGACACGAGGAGGCAGACATGGCCGTGCAACCCGAGGGCACCCCCTGCTGGGTCGACGCGATGTTCCACGACGTGGAGGGCGCCAAGAACTTCTACGGCGCCGTCCTCGGCTGGACGTTCGGCGAGCCCTCGTCCGAGTTCGGCGGCTACACCCAGGCCCACAAGGACGGCAGGGCGGTCGCCGGGCTCGTCCCGCCGATGCCCGGCGAGGAGATGCCCTCCGCCTGGTGCCTCTACTTCGCCTCGCCCGACGCCGCCGCCACCGCCGAACGGATCCGTGCCGCCGGCGGCGAGCTCATGATGGAGCCCGCGCAGGTCGGCGGCCTCGGCACCATGGCGCTCGCCCGCGAACCCGGCGGCGCGGTCTTCGGCGTCTGGCAGGGCGCCGCGCACGAGGGCTTCGAGAAGGCCGGCGAGGCCGGCGCCTACTCCTGGGCCGAGCTCTGCACCCGCGACACCGCCCGCGCCGACTCCTTCCTGATGGAGGTGTTCCCGTACCGCGCCCGGCAGATGGACGGCGGGAACGAGATCGACTACCGGGTCTTCAGCATCGGCGGGAACCCGGTGCTCGGCCGGATGGAGATGGGCCCGGACTTCCCCGCCGAGGTGCCGCCGTTCATCAGCGTCTACTTCGGCGTCGCCGACTGCGACGCCGCCGTGGCCAAGGCCACCGAGCTCGGCGGGAAGCTCGTCTTCGGCCCGATGGACAGCCCGTTCGGCCGCTTCGCCGCCCTCGTCGACCCGCAGGACGCCGCCTTCGCCGTGATCGACATGGGCCGCGTCGCGGGCGAGATGCCCGCGATGACCGACGTGGTCTGACACCGCGCCGCCCCGCCCCACCCGGCCCCGCCGCCCCGGCCCACCCGGGCCCGGTGGGGCCGGTCCGTGCCCGTCCGCGTCCGTCCGCGTCCGTCCGCGCCCGCTCACGCCGGGGAGGCGAACACCTGCGTCCACCAGGGGCCGCCGGCGCCGAAGTTCACCCCCACCCCGATCACCGTGAAGTGGCAGTTGAGGATGTTCGCCCGGTGGCCCTCGCTGTGCATCCAGTCGTCCATCACCGCCGCCGGGTCCGGCTGCCCGTACGCGATGTTCTCGCCCCACCAGCCGGGCTTGTAGCCCGCGGCGCGCAGCCGGCTGTCGGCGTGCCGCCCCTCCGGGTCCGCGTGCTCGAAGTAGTGCCGGGCCACCATGTCGTCCGAGTGCGCCATCGCCGCCGCCGACACCCGGTCGTCCAGGGTGACCGGGCCGCAGCCCGCCTTCGCCCGCTCCGCGTTGGTCAGTGCCGTCACCTCCGCGGCGAACTGCGCGGCCCTGCCGGTCGGCGCCGAACCGGCCGGCTGCTTCGCGGCCGCCGCCGGGGCCTTCGACGCCTTCGCGCTCTTCGCGGCCGAGGCGGAGGCGCTCGCCGCGGCGGAGGCCGAGGCCGACACGGACGGGGAGGCGGACGGCGAGGCGGTGCCCGCCGAGGGCGAGGCGGACGCCGGCGCAGACCCGGCCGCGGAGGGCGCGGGCGCCGGCGCCAACTGCACCGAGGCCGCGGCTGCGTTGCCCGAGCCGCCCGAGCCGCCCGAGGACGCCAGGGTGTACGCCGCCGAGCAGGCCAGCACCAGCGCGGCCGCCCCGGCCACCGCCACCACCCGCCGGTTGCCGCCCGCCCGGCGCCGGGACCGGCGCCGCGCCGCCCGGCCGCGACTGCCGGAGCCGTCCTGGTCCGCCGGGTGCGGCGGGAGGTGGAACGGGGTCGTCGGGTCGTCGTTCATACTGGCTGCTCCCTGGGCCGATTCGCGCCGGTGTTCGTGCCGACGCCCTGGGAGACCACGCCACGGGGGCGCCATAACGGAAAAGGACAGCGGCGGATCACACACCCGGATTCCTGTTATCCGGTCCGTCCGCCCAGGTCTCCGTCCAGTGGGGGCCGTGGCTTGAGGACGAGCGAGGACAGGGCACATGGGCAACGACGGCGCAATGGACACCGAGGTGGTGGAGGCGGCGCAGGCCGGCGACGGGGCGGCCCGCGACCGGCTGGTCGCCGACTGCCTGCCGCTGGTCTACAACATCGTCGGCCGGGCCATGAACGGCCACCCCGACGTCGACGACGTCGTCCAGGAGACCATGATCCGCATGGTCGGCGGCCTGTCCGGTCTGCGCGACACCACCGCCTTCCGCTCCTGGCTGGTCGCCGTCGCGATGAACGAGGTGCGCCGCAGCCGCAACGCCCGGCAGGCCGGGCCCGTCCCGGACATCGACGGCATGGCCCAGGTCGCCGACCCGGCCGGCGACTTCGTCGACCTCACCGTGCTGCGCCTCGGCCTCTCCGGCCAGCGCCGCGAGGTCACCGAGGCGACCCGCTGGCTGGACGACCGCGATCGCGACCTGCTCTCGCTCTGGTGGCTGGAGGCCGCGGGCCGACTCACCCGCACCGAACTCGCCGAGGCGCTGGAGCTCTCCCCGCAGCACACCGCCGTCCGGGTGCAGCGGATGAAGGAACAGCTGGAGGTCGGCCGCACCGTCGTCCGGGCGCTCTCCGCCGAGCCGCGCTGCCCCTCCCTCGGCGAGCTCACCGCCGCCTGGGACGGCCGCCCGAGCGCGCTCTGGCGCAAGCGAATAGCCCGCCACCTGCGGACCTGCCGCATCTGCGAGGGTACGGCCCGCGGCCTCGTTCCCGCCGAGGGACTGCTCGCCGGCCTCGTCCTGGTGGTACCGATGCACGGCTTCTCGCTCGGTCCGGAGTTCTTCGCGGCCAAGCTCGCCGCCCTGCCCGGCCCGGGCACGGCCGTCACCTCGGTGCTGACCCACACGGGTTCCGCCGGATCCGCGGCCGTGCCGCCCGCGCCGTCCGGGGTGGGCGACCGGGTGCTCGACCTGATCGGACCTCGGGGGACACGGAGCCTGCGCCGGGCCGCCCGGCGCCGGGCCCGCCGCGCGCTCCAGGCGGCCGGTGCGGTCGCCGTCACCGCCGCCGTGCTCGGAGTCGTCCGGGGTCTGCCCGACGACGCCGTCCCGCCGCCCCCGCCCGCCCCCTCGGTCTCGGTGCCCGGCCCGCGGACCGTCGCCCTCGACGCCCCCGCGCCCTCCCCGTCGCCGACCACGGCCCCGCCCAGCCCCTCCCCGTCGCCCTCGGCGAGCCCGAGCCCCACGCCGCGGAGCCCCGAGCGGCAGCTCGTCGACCTGATCAACGCCGAGCGGGCGAAGCGCGGGTGCCGTGCGCTGCGCGTCGACGCCAAACTGCACACGGCCGCCCAGCGGCACTCCGAGGACATGTCGGCACGCCGCTACTTCGACCACGACGACCCCGCCGGCCGCGGCCCGGAGAGCCGGATCGACGCGGCCGGCTACCGGTGGCGGGCCTGGGGCGAGAACATCGACCAGCGCCGCAAGTCCCCGGCCGACGTCTTCGACGACTGGATGGACGACGACTACCACCAGCAGAACATGCTCGACTGCCGCTACCTCGACGCCGGCGTCGGCACGGCCCCGGACCCGGCCGGCGGCCTCCTGTGGACCCTGGACGTCGGCACCCCGGCCTGACCCGTCGCCCGGCCCGGCCTGACCCGTCGCCCGGCGCGGCCCGACGGGACGTCAGCCGTGCCGGGCGGAGCTCCAGCCCTGCCGGTGCAGGCGCTCGATGCCGTCCAGCAGCAGGTCGAGGGCGAACTCGAACTCGAACCGGTCGTCGCAGCCGCCGCCGACCACCGACCCGTCGTCGTGCGCGGCACCGGCCGTGGCGATCTCCACGATGTGCGGGTAGTGGACGGCCGCCTCGCGCAGGACGGCGGCCCGGACCTCCGGATCGGCGGAGGGCGGGGGAGCGGGGAACAGCTCCTGGGTGAAGCCCCACACCCGGCCGCCCAGCGCGTGCATCGCGTGGTGGGTGAGGTCGGCCGAGAGGCCGCCGGCCCGGAACATCCCGATCAGCGAGTCGAGGTGGCCGAGCGTGCCCGGCGTCGGGCCGGGCCGTGACTCGACCACCCGCGCGGCCCACGGGTGGCGGAGCAGCGCGTGCCGGGTGGCGAGGATGCGCCCGCGGACGGCGTCCTTCCAGCCGTCGCCCCCGTCCGGGGGGCCGATCTCGCCGACGACGACGTCGACCATGCCGTCGAGGAGCTGCTCCTTGTTGGCCACGTGCTTGTAGAGCGCCATCGGGACGACTCCGAGCTCCTGGGCCAGGCTGCGCATGCTCAGCGCGTCGATGCCGGACCGGTCCGCGAGTGCGACGGCGGTGCGCAGCACCCGGTCCCTGCTCAGCGGGGTCCGCCGTTCGCCGTCCGCCTGCCGGGCCATCTCCGACCGCCTCTCCTCCGTCCGCCTCCCGGGCTCGTCCGACGAGCCCGGTCCCGGACGCCCCTTGACCGGTGTACGGCGTACACCCTACCGTTCCGAGCAGAGGTGTACGCCGTACACCTCTGCCGGTGCCGCGCTGTCGCGACCCCGGCCGTTCGTCGACCAAGGAGCAACGGTGGAACCGTCGGGAAGGCTCGCGAGGGCCGCAGGCCTCTGCTACTTCGTCACCCACGTCACCTCGATCGGCGGGCTCGTCCTCTACGGGCCCGTCCTGAACGACCCCGGCTTCGTCCTCGGCGCCGGCCCGGACGGCCGGGTGCTGCTCGGCGCCCTGCTCGAAGTGCTGCTGGCCCTCGGCATCGTCGGCACCGCCGTCACGCTGTACCCGGTCACCAGGCGCCACAACGAGGCCGCCGCCACCGGCTACGTCGCCCTGCGCGTCCTGGAGGCCGCCGTCATCGCGGTCGGCATCGTCAGCCTGCTCGCCGTGGTGACCCTGCGCCGGCACGGTGCGGACGGCGCCGACCCGGCCGCACTCGCCACCACCGCCCGCGCCCTGGTCGCCGTCCACGACTGGACCTTCCTGCTCGGCCCCAACTTCGTCTGCGGCGCCAACACCCTGCTGGCGGCCCACCTCATGTACCGCTCCCGCCTGGTGCCGCGCTTCGTCGCCGTCCTCGGCCTGATCGGCGGACCGCTGATCTTCGCCTCGGCCGTCGCCGTGCTCTTCGGCGGCTACACCCAGGTCTCCACCTGGGGCGCCCTGGCCGCCGTCCCGGTCTTCGCCTGGGAACTCGCCCTCGCCGCCTGCCTGGTGACCCGCGGCTTCGCCCGGGCCGCCGCCCCGGTCCCGGCCGCCGTCTGAAGCGCCGTATTCCGGCCAATCGTCGCCGGCCCGGCCCGCCGGTCGGGCACTGCGACCGGCCGGCCCGGACCGTGGCTCCCACCGGCGCGAACGCGGGAGCCCGTCAGATGCCGGGCCTGTCGGAGCCCGGAATTCCCGATGTGATCGTCCCGTGCGGACGGCGGGGAGCCGGGCCCGACGGCGACGTGAAGGCCGGCACCGGCTGCCGTGCGGCGCATCGCCGCCGCCGCTGACCTGCCGAACGGCGCCGCCGCCCCGCTGTCGCCCGTTTGGGCCGGGCGCGGCCCGCCGGGGGCGGCGCACCGTCGCGTGCCGGGCCGTGCGCGGGGCAGAAGTAGGCGTGAACACGTCACTCGATGGCGGGGTCGGCCGATCACTGCTGTCGCGCACGCCACACGCGTGGCTAGTGTCCGCCCGGTACCGGCGCCCGCCGGTCGGTCGGTTCGTGTGCAAGGGGGAAGTGGCATGGGCTCAGGACAGCGTGCGGCCGGTCTGGCCGCCGCGGCGGTCATGGCAGCCGGCGTCGGCCTCGTGGGCTTCGCCGGCCCGGCGGCAGCCGTGTCGACCACCTGCTACGTGGGGAACGTCTGCCTCTACGACGACTCGTACTTCAACGGCGGCACCTGGTACCGGAGCGCCTCCCCGGGGACGTACAACCTCACCGGATTCAACGACCGCACCTCCTCGTGGATCAACAACTCCTGGACGAACGACGCCAAGTGGTTCTGGGGCGCCAACGCCACCGGCGGCAGCGAGTGCATGAACCCCAACTCCAGCAACGGGTACGTCGGTTGGTACAACAACGACGAGGCGAGCTCGGTCCGCGTCTACACCGACGACCTCGCCTGCTGACGAGCCCGCACGTGACGGCCCGGATCCCGCGTATCGCGGATCCGGGCCGTCGGCCCGGTGAAGAGCGAGGGGAACCCAGCGTGTCCGTAGTGCAGTTCGAGGCCGTCGGCCGCACCTTCCGCTCGGGCGGGGCCGAGGTCCGCGCCCTCGCCGGCGTCACCCTGCAGGCCGAACGCGGAGAACTGGTAGCCGTCATGGGCGCCAGCGGCTCCGGCAAGACGACGCTGCTCAGCATCGCCGGCGGCCTCGACCGGGCCGACAGCGGCCGGGTCCGCGTCCTCGGAGAGGACCTCGGCCGGCTCTCCGAACGGCGGTTGGCCCGCCTGCGGCTGACCGCCGTCGGCTTCGTCTTCCAGGAGCTCAACCTCCTCGCCGAGCTGACGCTGGAGGAGAACGTCGCGCTGCCCCTGGAGGGCGCCGGGACGGGCCGGCACGCCGCGCGGTCCGCCGCCCGGGCCGCCCTGGCCAGGGTCGGCCTCGACGGCACGGGCGGACGGTTCCCCGACGAGGTCTCCGGCGGCCAGCAGCAGCGGGTGGCGATCGCCCGCGCCGTCGTCGGGGACCGGCGCCTCGTCCTCGCGGACGAGCCCACCGGATCCCTGGACTCGGACACCGGCGCCGAGATCATGGAACTCCTGCGGCAGCTCTGCGACAACGGCACCACCGTGCTGCTCAGCACGCACAACCCGGCCAACGCCGACTTCGCGGACCGCGTCGTGCACCTGCGGGACGGCACGCTCGACCGGATCGAGGAACGGGCCCCGCGCACAGCCCGCGAGGACGTCCGATGATCCACCGGCACCTCCCGGTCGACCTCCGGATCGCCTGGTCGACCGTGATCGGCACGGGCCGCCGCCGCGCCATGCTGCTGCTGATCTTCGCCGTCCCCGTGCTGCTGGCCACCGCCGCCGCCTCCGTGGTGGACACGCTCAACCTGTCGCCGCAGCAGCTCGCGACCGCCGCGATGGCCCGCGCCGACCTCCAGATCGACCGGATCGAGCCGGGCCCGGCCCCCGCCGACCTGTCCGCCGTGATCGGGCCCCTGCCCGCCGGCACCGCGGCCGTCCCCTACTACAAGGCGCCCGAGGTCCCCGTCGTCGTCGGCGGCCTCACCCGGTACGCCGCCTACCGGGAGAGCGACTGGACGGCGGCGGCGACCCGCGGCTGGCTGCGGACGAAGGCCGGGCGACCGCCCGCCGGCCCCGGCGAGGCCGCCGTCTCCGAACACCTCGCCGCCGCGCGCCACCTGGCCCTCGGCGGCACCCTGCGGTTCAGCGGGTCGGACACCCCGGCCGTGGTCGTCGGCCTGGTCGAGGACCCGACCGCCCACGACGCCGAGTTCGTGGCCGGCGGACCCGGCCTGTTCGAGCGGTGGTCCGACCCGGACCGTGCGGCCGAATCGGGCGTCACCCGCGGCTGGCTGGTGACCGGCCCCGCCGCGGCGGGCCGGATCGGCCCGCAGGCCGCACGGCTCCACCTCGCCGTCCGGACGAGGCCGCAGGTCGCCGCGGCCGCCCGGACCCTGCTCGCGGCCCAGCCCGGACTCGTCGCCCTCCCCGGCCTGCTCCTCGTGCTCGCCGGATCGGCCGCGGCCTTCGGCATCCGGATGCGCCGCCTGCAGCGGCAGTTCGGCCTGCTGTCCGCCGTCGGGTTCGACGGCGCGCGGCTCGTCCGGCTGGCCCGGGCCGCCGGTCTGCTCGCCGCCGCTGTCGGCGGAACCGCCGGCGTGCTCCTCGGAACGGCCCTCGGCGCGGCCGTCCGGCCGGCCGTCCGGGCCGTCGTCCACCGCGACCTCGCGCCGGTCGACCTCGCGTCCCCGCGTCCGCCGGTCCTGCTGGCCGCGACCGTGCTCTGCGGCGCCCTCGCCGTCTGGCTGCCCGCACGGCTCGCCGCCGGGCACACCGTCCGCCGGCGGCTGAGCCGCGTCCCCACCGACACCACCGGACGGCACCGGCGGCGGGCGGCGGCGGCCTGCGGCGTGCTGGCGGCCGCCGCCGTCGCCCTCGGGGCCGCCTCCGGGTCGAGCACCCCCGGAGTGGTCGGCGGCACCGCCCTCCTCGTGGCCACCGTGCTGGTGGTCCCCGACCTCCTGCTGCTGCTCGGCCGGGCCGCCCGCGGGCTCGGGCCGGGACCGCGGTTCGGCCTCCGCGACCTCGCCAGGGACCGGCGCCGCCCCGCCGCGGCCGTCGTCCTCGGCGTGGTCACCGTCGCCTTCGCCGCCTCCACCGCCGTCTTCGTCGGCAGCAACGCGGCCCGGGACGCCCGCGAACACGCCGGCTCGCGGCACCCCGGCCAGATCGAAGTGGTGCTGCGGGACGCACCGCCGTCCGCCGCCGTCGAGGCCGCGGTGCGCCGGGTCCTCGGCCCGCGGGCCTCCGTCGTCCCGGTCCGGGGCGTGTACGCCGCGGACCGCCCCGCCGCCGACGCCCCGTCACGGCTCGCACTGCCGAAGGTCGCCCTCCTCGCACGGACGCCCCAGGCCGCCAACCCCCACGGCACCCTGCAGATCGTCGAGACGGAGGAGGACTTCCGCGCGCTCACCCAGCGGGACCGGACGGCCGACGAGGCGGCCGCCCTGGCGGCGGGCGAGATCGTGGTGTTCGACCCCGCCTTCGTCCGCGGCGGGAACGCCGCGCTCGCCTTCGAACCGACGCCGGGCACCCCGGGCCGGCCGCCGCTCACTGCCGCGGCCCGCCCCGGCGACCCCGTGGACCGGACCACGCGGAACCGGGCCACCGGCGTGCTCACCGGCGCCGCCGCCCGCGGCCTCGGCCTGTTCCCCGTCACCACGACCTACCTCGCCACCCCCGACGACGCGCTGCCCGCGGGCATCGAGGACCGGCTCGGCACCGCCCTCGAACCCCTCGGCATCCCCGCCACCGCCCTGCGGGTCGAGCGGCCCCGCACCCAGCCCGTCCCCGCCCGGTGGAACGTCATGATGGCGATCGCGGGCACCACCGTCCTGGCCGCGACCCTGCTCGCGGTCTCCGCCTCCGCCCAGGAACTGCGGCCCCGACTGCGGCTGCTCCACGTCATCGGCTTCGGCGGCCGCACCCAGCGGCTGGTGTCCGCGACGCAGTCGGCGGTGATCACCTCGCTCTCGCTCGGCTGCGGACTCCTCACCGGCTTCGTCCTCGCCGGAGCCCAGCTCTGGCCGAAGGGCACCGCCCTCGTCGTCCCCTGGGCCTCCCTCACCGCCGCGACCCTCGCCCTGATCGCCACCGCCGCCCTCGCCGGCTACCTGGTCAGGCCTGCCTCCACCCGCACCCGCAGGCGGCCCACCGCCCAGGGGCACCGCCGTGCCTCCACGGCTCCGAACGGCAATGGGCCGAGCTGAATGCAACCGAAGCTGCAGTGCGGCGAAGGCTTTCCTCCGCCCGGCCCGGCGGCGGTACCGGAGAGCCGGGCGGTGAGTGAGGGATGAGCGGTGAGCAGCGGGCCGGCGCAGCGGGACGGGATCGGCCGGAGGGGCACGGCGAACGCCTGCCGGGGGGCGCCGCTCGATCGGTCCCACGGGCTGCCGCCCCGGCTGGTCGCCCCACCGGCCGTCGGCGCGGTGCGGGGTTCGGCGGCCCTGACCGGGTGCTCCTCTGCAGCACTCCGGTCTGCAGCACTCCGGACAGGTGGTGCCGGCGCCGCGTCCGGGGCGGGGGTCGACCGCGTCGAGTGCCCGCGGGCCGGGGTGCGGGCCGTGGTGCGCTCTCTCCCGCGTCCTGAAGGAGAAGCGGGGCGGTCGCACGAGCGATGACGCCACCCTCTTCCTGATCGAGTGGCGCTGACGGACCGGCCCCGACCAAGGCTTTCGTCACCCTCCGGGTCGGCGCGGCAGGGGCGGAGTACCGTGGGGATGTCGGAGCGGCCCGATCCGGCCGTTCCCCGGAGGCCGCCCTCGCTCGGCGGGCGCGGCCCGTGCCCGCGGACAGGGGCGAGCCATGTCGGACGAAGTCGGCGCTTCGCGCCACGGGTTCCTGCCGGACCGGTTCCGGCAGGCCGTGAAGCCGGGGACGGCCCTGTTGCGCTTGGAGACCACCCGGTCCCGCGAGGGTGTGCTGGACGGCGCGTGGTGGCCGCGTTCACGGGACGCCGGTTCCGAACTTCCTGGTCTGGTCAGGGCGTTGACCGAACACATCGGCCCCGTGGCGAGCGTCGGGCTGGACGCGGAGGCTTGGGACGACGTACCGGCCCGGCTGCTCGTCGACGGCCGGTCGGTGCACATCGACCGGTATCCGGTCGGCGACGACACGGTGATCGTCACTCGGGGCGACCAGGACCACTTCAGCCTGCTCGTCGTCCCCCCGCAGACGAGCCGGGAGGCGGCGCTGGCCGCGATGGCCCGCGCGGTCGAGGCCGGCGGGAGCGACTCGGCACAGCAGATCCTCGTCACCACCGGCAGCGGCTCCGAGGCGCCGGGCGAAGCGTCCTGAGGGGTGGCCACACGGGCCGGGTTCCTCGGGCGAACAGGAAAGGCGGGGCGGAGCGATGTCCGTCTACGTGAAACTCTCGGTCGACGCCCGGGCGCCGGCGGAGCCGTCGAAGGGGCCGCTGGACCTGCAGTACGAGGACGGCGCGGACGGCGTCACCTTCGAGTACGACCTGCATCCAAGTGGTGCGCTGCGCGTCCTGCGGGTCTTCGAGGACACGCCGTACCGGATCGAGGTCTGTTTCGGCCCCGGGGCGTGGCTCCAGGTCGTGGGCAACTACCTGCGAAGCGGCGCCGAGTACTGACGGCACTGACGGCGACCCGTTCCGGGCGTAGCGCGGGCCCTGGTGACGGCTGCTCGGGCTGCTCGGCGGTGGCCGGGCGGATCCACCGGTCGGCCCCGCCCGTCCCGCCGTTGTCCGACGCGGGATCGCCGGCCGACGCCAGGCCGGGGTCGCACGGTCATCGCGAGTGGCACACCCGGCCCGCGGGGCCGGGACCGGCATTGCCGTTCGCCGGAGACGACGCCGGTGTCCGGTGCCGGCATGCGAGGTGCCTTCGGTGATGTCCAGGCCATTCTCGGCCCGGTCCGAACCCGGCATGGTCGCGGTGGTCGGTTCGATGCCCGGCACCTCCGGGTGGACACCCTGCAACGGCGAGGGCGCCGTCAGACGCGCCCGTAGCGGATTGCCTGGTCGGCGAACTCCTGGGCCATCGTGTCGGAAACGGTCGGACGGGTGCGGTGGATGGCCTCCAGGTAGTCCTGGGTACTGGGCTGGGTCCGCTCCCCGGTGTCGAGCGTGCGCTCGAACACGCTCTGGGCGACCGCCATGGCGACCTGCCTGATGTCGGCGGGAGTGAAGCCCTCGCTGGCCCCGGCGAGGACCGCGGTGTCGGCGGCGGTACCCGTCTTCGCCGTGTAGCCGGCCCACAGCACGTCGCGGGCCACGGAGTCGGGTGGCCCGACCGGAAGGACGTAGTCGAACCGGCCGTGACGCAGGAACGCCGGGTCCAGGGCGGTCACCGAGTTGGTGGCGCAGACGAGCAGCCGGCCGTCGCGGTCACGGAACCGCACGATCGACTTGAGGAGTTCGTTGACCACGCCGACCGACGCGGGGGCGGCGAGGCTGCGCGTACCGGCGACCTCCTCGACCTCGTCGATGAAGAGCAGCACGTGGTCGAGCTGCGCCACCTCCTCGAAGCGGCGGCCGAGTCCGCTGGCCAGCCCGTCCTCGGCCGCGAGCCGGGAGGGGAAGAGCTCGACGAACGGCCAGCCGAGCCGGCCGGCCACGGCCTTGGCGAACGTGCTCTTGCCCGTGCCCGGCGGACCGAACAGCACCACCGCGCGGGGTGGTTCCACCCCGTGGGCGTCCGCCAGCTCGGGATTCGCCAGGGGCAGCACCAGACGACGTTCGATGAGCCGCTTCTCGTCGGCCATGCCGGTGAGCCGCTCCCAGAGACCGGCTTCGGGCATGACCGCGCCGAGCAGCGCCAGGACCGTCGCGCCCTGAGCACTCACGACCTCGGGCTTCTCGAAGTACGTGAGCCCTCGGTGGGGGTGGAATCCGGAGTTGGCCAGGGCGGTGGCTCCGGTCTCCTCGTCGGGCAGCAGCGCCGCGACGATCCTGGCACCGGCGTCCCGCAGACGGCGCTCCAACGCCGACAGCAAGGCGGAACCGATGCCCAGGTTCCGCCAGGCGGGGTGCAGGGCGATGCGCAGCACCCATGCCCGGTCCCCGTCCACCCGGCCCACCGCCGCGCCCACGAGACGTCCGTCGGCCATCACCACGACGCTCGGATTCCGTGCCTGCAGAGCGGCGACCACGTCGGAGAGCCGGAAGACGGCGGCACGGTCCGTGGTGGTGCTCTCGGCGTCGAGCCGGACCACCGCTTCGAGGTCGTCCGGCGTGAAGTCCCGGACATGCCATACAGCCATACGCCGCCTCGAAAGTCTCGCGCCCCTCGGATCCATCATCGGCTGACCCCGGTACGGCCGCCTGCCCGGACGAGCGACGACGGCCGGTTCACGCCGGAGGCCCGGCACAAGCGACACCGGAGGGCCGGCGCAAGCGACCGGCGTCGCCCCTCCCCGCCGCGCCGACCCGGAGCGGTCCGACGCACGGTGGTGCCGGCGTCTGTCCGGGCCGCTCAGCCGAGCAGTAGTTCTGCCGCCGGGGTGTGGTTTCCGGTCACCGAGGCGCCGGCCATGGCCGAGGCGGCCGCTGCCGGGGCGGTGCCGGGCGGGACCACCAGCAGCAGGAAGTGGTCCTGGAAGCCCCTGGTGATGCTGATCGTCGCCTCGCTGCTGGTGATCCGGTTGATCTTGATCGTCAGCCCGTTCGCTGCGACGGCCCCGGGGACGCCGTCCCAGGCGGAAGTGTCGAGGCCGACCCGGACGATGCGTCCGAAGTGGGCGCCGAGCGCGGTGATCAGGTCCGGCAGTTCGACGCGGACGTGGTTCGAGCGGGGCCACCAGGCGCCGTCGAAGACGCCCTCCCGCGACATCGTCGGCTCGAGTTCCAGGCGGGGCAGCAGCGGGGCGCCGGGTACCGTCCACGGCCTGGAAGCGGAAAAGCTGGGGAGAGGAATCGGCATCATGCGAGGCCGCCCGTCCGGTCCGCGAGGGACCCGTTATGACCCAGGGCGACGTCGACGCTGATGCCGGTGTGCGGAATGTCCTCGGTTGCCTTCCACGCTACTCCGTCGTACCCTCCCGGGCGGCCCACCGCGGGAGTAGCCTCGAAGGCATCCAGGGCATCACGCATCCCGGTCCCCGTTCCGGCTTCGTTCTGGGTGGAGGACAGACCGGCAGACCCCGCTGCGGCGGGCAGCCGGAGACGGGAACGGTGGACGCCGTGACCACTCACTCGCCCCAGTTCGCCCGGACCACTCACTCGCCCCGGTCCGCCCGGCCCGGCCACGGCCTCACGGTCGCCGACGCCATGGACCCCTGCGACTACCGGATAGCCGACGACAGCACCGTCGACCAGGCCGACGACATACTCCGCGCCGCCGACGTCGAGTTCCTGCTCGTCCGCGACCACTTCGGCCGGTGCGAGGGGCTGGTCACCCGCGCCGGGCTCCGCCCGTTCCTGGCCCGTTCCCGGTCCGCCGAGCGAACCGCGATCAGCGCCACCTCCCACCAGCGCGGCCCGTTCGCCTGGCCGACCATGGGGCTGGCCCTGGCCGCGATCGCCATGCGGATCAAACACCTGGTGGTCTGGCCCGTCGTCGACGAGGACGGCCGCATCCTCGGAGTCCTCCGGGCCGACCGCGTCACCAGCCTCCTCGCGGTCACGGCTGCCTGAGCCGCCGCCTCAGTCGGAGCCGCGGCTCCGGGGCCACGGAGGTTGCCGCCCGTCGCCGGGGCGGCGGGGCTTCGCGGCGACGACGGCGACTGTCCGGGAGCACGGGGAGTTCGGCCCGCACGTGCGTGGCCGCGGTCGGGTTCTCCGGGGCTTCGGCGTCACCGGAGGAACCGGAGCAGTTCACGCCGTGCCGGCGAACTGGGACCGGAACTGAGACCACGACACGAAGAAGGCCCCGACCGGAAACCGGTCGGGGCCTTTCGTTCGCCCTGGCGGGCGGAGGCGGAGGATACGAGATTCGAACTCGTGAGGGGTTGCCCCCAACACGCTTTCCAAGCGTGCGCCCTAGGCCTCTAGGCGAATCCTCCGTGGGAGAGCTTAGTACATGTCGAGGGGTGCTCGCGAACCGCTATCCCGCAGGTGGTCGTGCGCGGGTGCCTGCGGATCTCAGACCGGCCGGGGTGGACCACCCGGGGCTCGCGATCCGCTACTCTTGGGGCAGCCCCTCGTGTGGCGTCATCTCTCTGAACCCCCCCAGGGCCGGAAGGCAGCAAGGGTAGGAGGGCTCTGGCGGGTGCACGAGGGGTCCTTGCGTTTGCGGGCGGCCCCGGGCGCGCCGAGGGAGGCCGCGTTTGTCGGCCCGTCCCGATATCGTCGGTGGCGTGTCCCTAGCCCTGTACCGCCGCTACCGCCCCGAGACCTTCGCGGAGGTCATCGGGCAGGAGCACGTGACCGCCCCGCTCCAGCAGGCCCTGCGCAACAACCGGGTCAACCACGCGTACCTGTTCAGCGGGCCGCGCGGCTGCGGCAAGACGACCAGCGCCCGCATCCTGGCGCGCTGCCTGAACTGCGAGCAGGGCCCGACGCCCACGCCCTGCGGCGAGTGCCAGTCCTGCCGCGACCTGGCGACCGGCGGCCCCGGCTCGATCGACGTGATCGAGATCGACGCCGCCTCGCACGGTGGCGTCGACGACGCACGCGAGCTGCGCGAGCGGGCCTTCTTCGCGCCGGTGCACAGCCGGTACAAGATCTTCATCCTGGACGAGGCGCACATGGTGACCTCGGCCGGCTTCAACGCCCTGCTGAAGGTCGTGGAGGAGCCGCCGGAGCACCTCAAGTTCATCTTCGCGACCACCGAGCCGGAGAAGGTGATCGGGACGATCCGGTCCCGCACCCACCACTACCCGTTCCGCCTGGTGCCGCCCGGCACCCTGCGGGACTACCTGGTCGAGGTCTGCGGCCGCGAGGGCATCCAGGTCGAGGACGCGGTCTTCCCGCTGGTCGTCCGGGCCGGCGCCGGCTCCGTCCGCGACTCGATGTCGGTGATGGACCAGCTGCTGGCCGGTGCCGGCGAGGCCGGTGTGACGTACCAGATGGCCACCGCCCTGCTCGGCTACACCGACTCCGCGCTGCTCGACGAGGTCGTGGACGCCTTCGCGGCGCACGACGGCGCGACGGTCTTCCAGGTGGTCGACCAGGTCGTCGAGGGCGGCCACGACCCCCGCCGGTTCGTGACGGACCTGCTGGAGCGGCTGCGCGACCTGGTGATCCTCGCCACAGTGCCGGACGCCGGCGAGAAGGGCCTGATCGACGCCCCGGCCGACCGGATCGCCGTCATGCAGGCGCAGGCGGACCGCTTCGGTGCGGCCGAGCTCAGCCGCGCCGCCGACATCGTCAACACCGGCCTCACCGCGATGCGCGGCAACGCCGCCCCCCGCCTCCAGCTGGAGCTGATCTGCGCCCGGGTGATGCTGCCCGGCGCGTACAGCGACGAGCTGTCGCTGCAGGCCCGGCTGGACAAGCTGGAGCGGCGCGCCTCGGCCGGCGGCTTCCCCGCGGGCGGCCTGCAGATGCCCGCAGGGCCGATGCCCGGTCTGCCGGCGGCCGTGCCGGACCTGCCGGCCGCGCCCGCGGTGCCGCAGTTCGCCGCCCAGCAGCCGGCAGCCCAGGCCCCGGCCGCTCCGCCCCAGGCCGCCCCGGTCGCTGCCGCCCCCGCGGCGGGCGCCCCGGCGCCCGGCGCCTGGCCGATCCCGCGCAGCTTCCCGGCCTCCGGGCAGGCCCCGGTCCAGGCGCCCGCGCCGGCCCCGCAGCCGTCCGCACCTCCGCAGGCATCCGCCGCGGCCCCGACCCCGCCGGCGGCTCCGCCGGCCCAGGTACCGGCCCCGGCAGCCCCCGCCGCGGCGTCCGGCAGCCAGCCGTCGGCCGCCGCACAGCAGGGCGCCGCCCAGATCCGGCAGATGTGGCCGCAGATCCTGGACGCGGTGAAGAACCGGCGCCGCTTCACCTGGATCCTGCTCAGCCAGAACGGCCAGGTGGCCGGTTTCGACGGCAAGGTGCTGCAGGTCTCGTTCATCAATGCCGGTGCCCGGGACAGCTTCGTGGGCAGCAACAGCGACGAGGTGCTCCGCCAGGCACTGGCCGACGCCCTCCAGGTGGACTGGCGGGTCGAGTGCATCGTGGACCCGTCCGGCGGGGCCGGCGGCGCAGGTGCGCCCGCGGCGCCGCAGGCCGGCGGTGGTGGCGGTGGCTGGGGTGCGCCGCAGCGCCCCGCGGCCCCGCCCGCCCAGCCGTTCCAGCCGCAGCCGGCCGCCCCGCCGCAGGCCGCGGCCCCGCAGCCGGCGGCCCCAATGCAGCCGCAGCGCCCGGCCCCGCAGGCCGCGGCTCCGCCCTCGGCCGCACCGCCGCAGGCGGCGGGGACGTACCAGCCGCCGCAGCCGCCGCCGGTCGCGCCGGAGGACGACGTCCCGGAGGACGACGACCCGGACCTGACCGAGGAGGCCTTCTCCGGCCAGGAGCTGATCATCCGTGAGCTCGGGGCGACCGTCCTGGAGGAGATCCACCACAACACCTGAGCCGCCCGTCCCGGCCGGCTTCCGGCCACCCCGGCGGCCGTTCACCTGCCGTTCCGGGCCACCGGTCGGCCGCTCACCGGCCACCGGTCGGCCGGGGTGGGCAGGGCAGCCACGGCGGCTGTCCGGGCCGCGTAGGCTCGGGGGCGACGATGTCGTACAGGACAGGAGATGTGCCGTGTTCCCTGGTGGCCAGCCCAACATGCAGCAGCTGCTGAAGCAGGCGCAGAAGATGCAGGAGGAGCTCGGCAAGGTCCAGAAGGAGCTGGCCGAGACCAAGGTGAGCGGTTCGGCGGGCGGCGGCCTGGTCGAGGCGACGGTGACGGGCTCCGGCGAGCTGGTCGCGCTCGCGATCGCGCCGGCCGCGGTCGACCCGGAGGACACCGAGACCCTGGCGGACCTGGTGCTGGCCGCGGTGCGGGACGCCAACGCGGCGGCCCAGAAGCTGCAGGCCGAGCGGATGGGCCCGCTGACCCAGGGCCTGGGCGGCGGCGGCATCCCCGGCCTTCCCTTCTGAGTCCGGGCCCGAGTCCGGGTCCGGGTCCGGGTCCGATCGGGCACCACCGCCGCGGCCGCCCGCCGCGCGCGGTGCACGGCGGGTGGCACTCCGGTGGCGTGCAGTGTGCCGGTACGCGCCGGTGCTGTGTGATTTATGGGTGAGTCGGGCGCCGGACGGTGTGTCCGGCGCCCGATTCGTTGGATGATGGCACCGGAGCGACGGGCCCCGGAGCACTGGGTTCCGGGCCGTGGCCCCGGCCGAAGGAAGGCGTGACGTGTACGAGGGCGTGGTTCAGGACCTGATCGACGAACTGGGCAGGCTGCCCGGCGTCGGGCCCAAGAGCGCGCAGCGGATCGCCTTCCACGTCCTGCAGGCCGATCCGGTGGACGTCCGGCGGCTGGCCGGCGCGCTGATGCAGGTGAAGGAGAAGGTCCGGTTCTGCGCGGTCTGCGGCAACGTCGCGGAGTCCGAGCAGTGCCGGGTCTGTCTGGACCCGCGCCGCGACCTGGCGGTGATCTGCGTGGTCGAGGAGCCGAAGGACGTGGTGGCGATCGAGCGGACGCGCGAGTTCCGCGGCCGGTACCACGTGCTGGGCGGCGCGATCAGCCCGATCGAGGGCGTCGGTCCGGACGACCTGCGGATCCGGGAGCTGATGACCCGGCTCGCCGACGGCACGGTCACCGAGCTGATCCTGGCCACCGACCCCAACCTGGAGGGGGAGGCGACCGCCACCTACCTGGCCCGGCTGTGCAAGCCGATGGGTCTGAAGGTGACCCGGCTGGCGAGCGGCCTGCCCGTCGGCGGGGACCTGGAGTACGCCGACGAGGTCACCCTCGGCCGGGCCTTCGAAGGGAGACGACTGCTCGATGTCTGACCACAGGGACACCGCCCACACCAGCGAGCCCGACGACTTCGCCGTGCAGATCGCCGACTCGGTGGAGAGCTTCGTGCTCGCCGTCACCGAGGTGGCCAAGGGCGACGAGCCGGGCAGCGCGATCTCGCTGCTGCTGCTGGAGGTCTCGCAGCTGCTGCTGGCGGGCGGCCGGCTGGGGGCGATCGAGGACGTCGTGCCGGAGGACCGCTTCGAGCCGGACACCGGGCCGGAGCCGGACGGCGTCGAGCTGCGCGAGCGGCTCGCCGAGCTGCTGGCGCCGATCGACGTGTACCACGAGGTCTTCGACCCCTACGGTCCGCCGGAGAAGCCGAGCGCCTTCCGGATCTCGGACGACCTGGCGGGCGTGGTCGCCGAGCTGCGGCACGGCCTGGTGCACTACCGGGAGGGCCGGGTCAGCGAGGCGCTGTGGTGGTGGCAGTTCTCGTACCTGTCCAACTGGGGCTCGACCTGCACCGCGGTGCTGCGGGCGCTGCAGTCGCTGATCGCGCACGTCCGGCTGGACAGCCCGATCGGTGCGGCGGTGGACGGCGCGGACACCGACCAGGACGGTCTCACCGACGAGCAGCTGGAGCAGCAGGCGGGCGACCTGATGGCCGCCGAGCTGGGGCTGTGACGAAGGTTCCACCGAATCTCCACATCGTGAAATCCGGGGTCGGGCTGGTGCCCGGCCCCGGATTTTCTTTCGGCGGGCGGCCGTCCGCCCGCAGACCTGCCTGTTGCCGCTGCTCACCAGGCGATATGGTCGTCTCGTCATATGGATGGCTCCGGTCGCCCGCGCCCCGCTCGATAGACTGGCCGCGACCGCAGAAGGGGGCCACCACCCCCGAAACGACACAAGTCGAGGAGCGCACGTGGGCCTTGTCGTGCAGAAGTACGGCGGCTCATCCGTTGCGGATGCCGAAGGCATCAAGCGCGTCGCCCGACGGATCGTCGACACCAGGAAGGCCGGCCATGAGGTCGTCGTCGTGGTGTCCGCGATGGGAGACACGACGGACGAGCTCATCGAACTCGCGGAACAGGTGACCCCTATTCCGTCCGGCCGTGAGTTCGACATGCTGCTGACCGCAGGAGAGCGCATCTCCATGGCTCTGCTGGCCATGGCGATCAAAACGCTGGGCTTCGACGCCCAGTCCTTCACGGGCAGCCAGGCGGGCGTCATCACCGACGCCACGCACAACAAGGCACGCATCATCGACGTCACGCCCGGCCGGATCCGCAACGCCCTGGACGAGGGCAACATCGCGATCGTGGCCGGCTTCCAGGGCGTGTCGCAGGTCAGCAAGGACATCACCACGCTCGGCCGTGGCGGCTCGGACACCACGGCCGTCGCCCTGGCGGCGGCGCTCGGCGCCGAGGTCTGCGAGATCTACACCGACGTGGACGGCGTGTTCTCCGCGGACCCCCGCGTGGTGAAGAAGGCGCGCAAGATCGACTGGATCTCCTTCGAGGACATGCTGGAGCTGGCCTCGTCCGGTTCCAAGGTGCTCCTCGACCGGTGTGTCGAGTACGCGCGCCGCTACAACATCCCGATCCATGTCCGCTCGTCGTTCTCCGGCCTGCCGGGGACTATCGTGAGCGCCGACAACCCCAACAAGCCCGAAGGGGGCGAGATGGAGCAGGCCATCATCTCCGGAGTCGCCCACGACACGTCCGAGGCGAAGATCACCGTCGTCGGAGTGCCGGACAAGCCGGGCGAGGCGGCCCGGATCTTCCGTGCCATCGCGGACGCCGAGGTCAACATCGACATGGTGGTGCAGAACGTCTCCACCGCGTCGACCGGTCTGACCGACATCTCCTTCACCCTGCCGAAGACCGACGGCCAGAAGGCCATCGACGCGCTCGGCCGGGCCAAGGACGGCATCGGCTACGAATCGCTGCGCTACGACGACGCCATCGGCAAGCTCTCGCTGGTCGGCGCCGGCATGCGCTCCAACCCGGGCGTCACCGCCACGTTCTTCGAGGCGCTCTCCGAGGCCGGGGTCAACATCGAGTTGATCTCCACCTCCGAGATCCGCATCTCGGTCGTCACCCGCTCCGAGGACATCCCGGAGGCCGTGCGCGCCGTGCACACCGCCTTCGGCCTCGACACGGAGACCGACGAGGCCGTGGTCTACGGCGGCACCGGCCGCTGACGCACCGGGCGGGCCGGGGC